>NZ_JBLWEP010000074.1:0-10916 GCF_048287355.1 Candidatus Electronema sp. TJ | reverse complement strand
GGCCTGATCCGCGAGGCGGTGGAGCGCACGGCTTTAGCCGAGAAGGCCACGGAGCTGATCTCCACTCTTTCACGCGGCTGGCGGCAGCGGGTCGGCGTGGCCCAAGCCATCCTGCACAAGCCGGAAATCCTCATCCTTGACGAGCCGACCAACGGTCTCGATCCCACGCAAATCCTCCAGATGCGCGGCCTGATCGCCGAGCTGGCCAAGACTGCCACAGTGATCATCTCCACCCATATTTTGCAGGAGGTGCAGGCGGTCTGCGGGCGGGTGATCATCATTAAAAACGGCAAGGTGGCCTTGGACTCCCGCTTGGATGAGCTGCGGCGGAGCGGGCGGCTGATCGTGGACTGCAAGGCCGCCGAGCAGGGCAGGGCGGCGCAGCTTCTTGGCTCGCTGCCGCTGACAGCCAAGGCCGGACAGGCTGGGCCGGAACGCTTCGAGCTGGAGCTGAAGCCGGGCGCGGACAGCCGCGAGGCAGCCGCAGCCGCAGCGCAGGCTGTCTGCGCGGAGGGCTGGTCGCTCTTCGGCCTCCATTTCGAGACCAGAACGCTGGAAACGGTCTTCGCCGAAATCAGCCGCTGAGAAGGAGAACACAAGATGAACACCGCAATCCGCATCGCCCGGAAGGAATTCGGGGCGTTCTTCAGCAGCCCGGCGGCCTTTGTCGTGCTTGGTGCCTTTCTTGCCGCCGCGCTCTTCGCCTTTTTCTGGGTGGAGACCTTCTTCGCCCGCAACATCACTGAGCTGCGCCCGCTCTTCGAGTGGATGCCGGTGCTGCTCATTTTCCTGTCCGCCGCAGTGACCATGCGCATCTGGGCTGAGGAGCGGCGCACAGGCACCTTGGAAGTTCTGCTCACCGCGCCGGTGCGCCCGCTCTCGCTGGTGCTGGGCAAGTTCGCCGCCTGTTTGGCCTTGGCCGCGCTGGCTCTGCTCCTGACCCTGCCGCTGGCCGTCACGGTCAGCCTGCTCGGCCCGCTGGACTGGGGGCCAGTCTTCGGCGGCTATGTGGCTGCGCTCTGCTTGGCTTCGGCCTACATCGCTGTGGGCCTCTTTGTCAGCATCAAATCAGAGAGCCAGATCGTCAGCCTGATTGTCACCACCCTGATCTGCGGCCTGCTCTACCTCATCGGCTCAGACACCCTCACCGCCCTGACTGGCAACCGGGGAGCGGAGCTGCTCCAGCTGCTCGGTTCCGGCTCGCGCTTCCGCTCCATCACGCGCGGCGTGATCGACCTGCGCGACATCTACTACTATCTTTGCCTGACCGGCATCTTCCTCAGCCTGAACATCTACGGCTTGGAGAAGGTCCGCTGGGCGGGCAATCCGGCCAGCAGCAGCCACCGCAGCTGGCAGATCGCCTGCGGCCTGCTGGCGGCCAACTTCCTCGCCGCCAACTTCTGGCTGGCCCCGCTGGGCAAGCTCCGCGCCGACATGACTGAGGGCAGCATCTACTCCATCTCCGACGCTACCCGCAGCTATCTTGGCCAGCTCCGCGAGCCGCTGCTGATCCGGGGCTATTTCTCCGCCCAGACCCATCCGCTTTTAGCCCCGTTAGTGCCGCGCCTGCGCGACCTGCTGGAGGAATACGCCGTGGCTGGTGGCGGCAAGGTGCGGGTCGAATTTGTTGACCCGGCGGAGAATGCCGAGCTGGAGCAGGAGGCGGGGCAGCGGTACGGCATCCGGCCCGTGCCCTTCCAGACCGCGAGCAAGTATCAGGCCGCTGTCACCAACTCCTACTTTGACATCCTCGTGCGCTACGGCGACCAGTTTGAGACCCTCGGCTTCCGCGACCTGATTGAGGTCAAGGCCCAGCATGAGCAGAGCTTGGAGGTTGAGCTGCGCAATCCTGAATACGACATCACGCGGGCGATCAAGAAGGTGCTCTACAGCTACCAGGGCGGCGGCGATCTCTTCAGTTCGATCAGCAAGCCGCTGGCCCTGACCGGCTATGTCTCACCGGACGAGCTGCTGCCGGAGGAGCTGCGCACACTGAAGGCCGACCTGCTCGCCTTGGCAAAGGAGCTGGAAGGGCAGGGCAAGGGCCGCTTCAGCTCCAGCGTGCTCGACCCGGAGGCGGACGGCGGCAAAGTCGCCAAGACCATCCGCGACGAGTACGGCTTCCAGCCCATGACCGCCAGCCTTTTTGATAAAAACACCTTCTGGTTCTACATCACCCTCTCCAGCGGCGAGCAGGTCATAGAAATCCCGCTGCCTGAGGATTTGGCCAAGGAGAGCCTGAAGCAGTCGTTGCAGGCGGGCATCAAGCGCTTTGCCACAGGCTTTGCCAAGACTGTGGCTCTGAGCGTGCCGGAAGGCGCACCGCCGATGCCGCAGTTCGGGATGCCAAGCCAAGGCCTCCAGTTCTCCGCTCTGCGCGACGTGCTCTCTCAGGATCATGTGGTCAAGGACGCAGACCTGAGCAAAGGCCAGGTTCCGCCTGAGGCCGACCTGCTGGTGCTCGCCGGGCCGGAGGAGCTGGATGAGAAGCGGCTCTTCGCCGTTGACCAATTTCTGATGCAGGGCGGCACGGTGCTGATCGCGGCCTCGCCCTACAAGGTCAGCTTCGAGGGCGAGCTGTCCCTCAACCCGCGCAAGACCGGCTTGGAGGACTGGCTGGCGCATCACGGCCTTAGTCTGCGCCAAGAGCTGGTGCTTGACCCGCAGAACAGCCCCTTCCCGGTGCCGACCGAGCGCAATCTCGGCGGTTTCAACGTGCAGGAGATCCGCTTGGTCAAGTACCCCTACTTTGTTGACATCCGCCCGGACGGCATGAACCGCGAGAGCGGCTTGGTCGGCGGCCTCAATCAGCTGACCATGAACTGGGCCTCGCCTATAGAGATCAACGCGGAGAAGAGCAAGGGCCGCAAGGTGCTCCGGCTGCTTGAAAGCTCCAGCAAGAGCTGGGGTTCAGCCTCCACTGTCATGCAGCCGGACTTCGCTCTGCATCCCGGACTGGGCTTTCCTGTGGATGAAAACAAGCAGGGCCGCCAGCTCTTAGCCGCAGCTGTGGAGGGCAGCTTCAGCTCCTACTTCGCAGGCAAGCCCTCGCCTCTGCTGAAGCAAGACGAGAAGAAGGAGGAGCCGAAGCCGGAGGACGCGGAAGACAAGAAGGAGAAAGAGGGGCGGGTCATCATCCGCCAGATCGACAAATCGCCTGACAGTGCCCGGATCATCCTCTTCGCCTCGGACAGCTTCCTCAGCGACACCATCCTCGGCATCAGCTCCAGCGTGACGCGCACCAGCTATCTCGCGCCGGTGCAGCTCGCGGCCAACGCCGTGGACTGGTCGCTGGAGGACCGGGGCCTGCTTGCCATCCGGGGCCGGAGCCACTTCTCCCGCCCGCTCAACCCGATCAGCAAGCAAGGGCAGCAGTTCGTTGAATATCTCAATTACGGCTTGGCCCTGCTTGGCTTGGCAGCGGTCTGGCTGATCAACATGAGCTGGCGGCGGCGCAGCAGACGGGCCGAGCTGAGGCTGCTGGAACCGCTGGCAAGGAGGACTGCATCATGCTGAAACGTGTCATCACCTTTGCTGCCGTGCTGCTGGCGGCGCAGATCGGTCTGACAGTCTTTGTCCATCTCCGCAGCGGCTCCGGCCTGAACGCCGCCCCGCCGGACGCGCTCTTCCTGAGCTTTGATCCAGCTAAAGTCACGACTGTGGTCATCAGCGCGGGCGACGGCAAGACGCTGACCATCGAGAAGAATGGCGCGGCCTGGCTGATGCGCGAGGCGCAGTCGGCCCCGGCGGAGAGCGGCCAAGTCGAGGATCTGCTGCGCAAGGCCGCCGCAGCCAAGCAGGGCCTGGCCGTAGCAGCGACCAAAGAGGCTGCCCGCCGCTTCAAGACCGCTGAGGATCAGTTCGAGCGGCATGTCGTCTTCAAAGCGGGAAATGCGGCTGCCGCCGACTTCTACCTCGGCGGCGTGGCAGGTTTCCGCCAGAGCTACGCCCGCGCCGCAGGCAGGGACGAGGTCTTCAGCATCCCTCTCAGCGGCTATGAAACCGAGGCCGACCCGGACAAGTGGCTGGACAAGAGCCTTGGCCGCCTCAAGCGCGACGAGCTGGCCAAGATCACGCTGGCGGACATCGTGCTGGTCCGGCAGGACAAGGACTGGAAGCTGGAGGGCGGCGAGGCTGATCCGGCCAAGCTGGCCAAGGCCCTTGATCAGCTCACCGGCCTGAATGTGCTGGCCGTGCTCGATCCGGCCAAAGCCGCGCCGCTCTTCCAGCAGGCACCGACCCTTCAGTTCACAGCCACGAAGAACGGCGGCGAGACGGTCGCTTTCGCCTTGGCCAAGCAGGATGACCATTACGTCCTGAAGCTGTCCTCCAGTGCGCTGCACTTTAAGATCGGCAGCTGGCAGGCCGAGGAGCTGCTCAAGCTCAAGCGGGCCGAGCTGCTGACAAAGGCTGCGGCTCCCTGATCTTGCGACTGCCCTCCAACGCCGGGGCGATCTTTGTGATCACCCCGGCGCATCCCTCATCTCCAGCACATCAGCAAGTGCTTGCCCGCCGTATGAGCAAGCACTTGCGCCCTGAGGCTGTCTACCAGCGGGCTGCGCTTCAAGATTGACCAATGACAGGCGGTCAGCAGCTGCAGTAAGGAGAATCGGCGCACCGCTGTCCGCTTCAGCTTGACACGCCAGGGCAGAGGACGCATAGTTAGAGCGATGCCGCACATCCCCCAACCAAATTTGCACGGAGGAATGCAATGAAACGAATAGTCTTGTTTCTGCTGACCAACATCGCGGTGATGCTGGTGCTGTCCGTCAGCGCCCGCATTCTCGGCGTGGACCGCTTCCTGACCGCAGGCGGCCTGAACATGGGCATGCTGCTGGCCTTTGCCGCGCTGATCGGCTTCGGCGGCTCCTTCATCTCGCTCTTCATGTCGAAGATGATGGCCAAGTGGAGCACCGGCGCGCAGGTCATTGAGCAGCCGAGGACGCAGGAGGAAATCTGGCTGGTGGAGACCGTGGCCCGTCTGGCTGAGAAAGCTGGCCTGCCCATGCCGGAAGTGGCCATTTACGAAGGCGAGCCGAACGCCTTCGCCACCGGCCCCAGCAAATCCAACTCGCTCGTGGCGGTCTCCACCGGCCTGCTCCAGACCATGAACCGGCAGCAGGTGGAGGCGGTTTTAGCCCATGAAGTGGCGCATGTGGCCAACGGCGACATGGTGACCCTGACCCTGATTCAGGGCGTGGTCAACACCTTTGTCATCTTCATCTCCCGCGCCGCCGCCTACGCGGTGGACAGCTTCCTGCGCAGCGACGAGGAGGAGTCCAGCGGCCCCGGCATGACCTATTTCCTGATCAGCATAGTCTTTGAGCTGCTCTTCGGCTTCCTCGCCAGCATCGTCGTCATGTACTTCTCCCGCCAGCGCGAATACCGGGCTGACGCAGGCGCGGCGCAGCTGCTCGGCGACCGGCGGCCCATGATTGACGCGCTGCGCGTCCTCGGCGGAATGCCGCCAAGCGAGCTGCCCAAGGAGATGGCCGCCAGCGGCATTTCCGGCAGCAGCATGAAGGCCATCTTCAGCACGCATCCGCCGCTGGAAGACCGCATCGCCGCCTTGGAAGCGGCAGCCTGACAGCACGCACAGAGGGGACGCGCGGTCCTCTCTGTGTCTATCCGATTATGCTCTTCTGTTGAAGAAGAGAATGATGCCGCTAACTGTCACTGCAAACAGGCCGAGGGCGAGGATCATGCCGATGTAGGGCACTGGGATGATCTCCCATGTATGGAAAGAGACGGCAAGCTCTTTGATTTCTTTCTCGTATAGCCCCGCTTTCCTGAACAGCAGAAACGCGCCGCCGAGGGACGAGAACAGAAACAGCGGTGAAAAGATGATGGCGCAGGTGCGGTGAAACGTTCTGATCTTCATGCTTCCTTCCTTGTTGCAGAAATAATCATGTTCCGGCAGGCTGCCGGGCTGTCCTTTCTATTATCATGTTGCATTGCAGAAGTAAACAAGAAATGCCGAGGCGGCTACTGTGAGCGGCGCAAGGCAACACTTCACCTTTGCTGAACCGCCCGGCCTGATGCCGGTCGAGTGCGGTGCAGGGCTTGGTCCGATCACCTTGGCCTACGAGACTTGGGGCGAGCTGAGTCCGCAGAAGGACAACGTCATCCTTGTTCTCCAT
This sequence comes from Candidatus Electronema sp. TJ, assembly GCF_048287355.1. Classification (NCBI taxonomy): domain Bacteria; kingdom Pseudomonadati; phylum Thermodesulfobacteriota; class Desulfobulbia; order Desulfobulbales; family Desulfobulbaceae; genus Candidatus Electronema; species Candidatus Electronema sp. TJ. The sequence goes on along the minus strand of NZ_JBLWEP010000074.1, from coordinate 4,776 downwards.
GCCTTTTCCGGCGACTCGCATGTGGCCAGCCACGAGAGCGGCTGCGGCAAGGCGCAGGAGCCGGGCTGGTGGGAGTTCATGGTCGGGCCGGGCAAAGGCATAGACACCCGCAAGTATTTCGTCCTGTGCAGCAACATCATCGGCGGCTGCATGGGCAGCACCGGGCCGTCGTCCATCAGCCCGGAGACCGGTCAGCCCTACGGCATGGACTTCCCGGTGGTCACTGTCAGGGACATGGTGCGGGCGCAGAAGATGCTGCTGGATCATCTCGGCATCCGCCGGGTGCTGGCCGTGATCGGCGGCTCGATGGGCGGAATGCAGGCCCTGCAATGGTGCGCCAGCTACCCGGAAACCGTGGCCTCGGCAGTACTGCTGGCGACAACCGCCCGCCATTCAGCCTTGTCCATCGCCTTCAATGAAATCGCCCGCCAAGCGATTATGGCCGACCCTAAATGGCGGCAGGGCAGCTACTACGGCGGCGAAGGCCCGGAGCTGGGCCTGGCAGTGGCCCGGATGATCGGCCATGTCACCTATCTTTCTGACGAGGCCATGCGCCGCAAGTTCGGCAGGCGGCTGCAAGACCGCTGCTCGCTCTCCTATGATTTCAACGTCAACTTTCAAGTCGAGAGCTATCTGCACTATCAGGGAGAGAAGTTCGTGCGCCGCTTTGATGCCAACTCGCTGCTTTATATCACCAAGGCGGCTGACTATTTCGATTTTACCACCGTGGACAGCGGCACACTGACCCGCATGGCCGATGCAGGCACCCGCTTTCTTGTCGTCTCCTTCTCCTCAGACTGGCTCTATCCCACCTATCAGTCCAAAGAGCTGGTGCGGCTGCTGAAAAAGAACAGCATCAATGTGAGCTTCTGCGAGATTGAGGCGGACAGCGGCCATGACGGCTTTCTCATTCCCAGCCGCCGCCTGACTGACTTGGTTGCCGGGTTTCTGCGTGCGCGTTCTGAGGAAGAGCGCAGGCAGGCAGAATGATCCCGATGAGCAAGAAACCTGGGCACGCAGCTCCCTTGTTGGATCAGCCATGCGCCGCCATGCGCTTTGATCTGCATATGATCTCCTCGTGGATCACGCCGGGCAGCCGCGTGCTCGATCTGGGCTGCGGTAAAGGCGACCTGCTCTTTTATCTGCAAACCCAGAAGCAGGTGCGCGGCGTGGGCATTGAGCAGGACGAGGACAACGCCGCCTTCTGCATCAGCCGGGGCCTGTCCGTCCTGCACGGCAACTTCATTGAAGAGGTGGCTGACTATCCCGACAACCACTTCGACTACATAGTCCTCAGCCAGACCTTGCAGCAGGTCTATGCCCCTGAGAAGCTACTGCAGGCGCTGCTCACAGTGGGCAGCCGGGTGATCGTCAGCTTCCCCAACTTCAGCCACTGGCAGGTGCGGCTCCAGCTCCTGCTCACCGGGGCAGCTCCGCGCAACGAGCAGTTCCCCTACGAGTGGCACAACACGCCCAACATCCGCATCATCACTCTCAGGGATTTCCGCATCTTTGTCCGCAAGATCCACGGAGTCATCCTGAAGAGCGTGGCCATCAGCAGCCACCATCATGAGACGCAGGGGAGGATTGTCCGCCGCTTTCCCAACTGGCGCAGCACCTACGGCATCTTCATGATCGCGGGAGGAAGCGGCGGCGCGCTGCCGGAGCGGGAAGGCAGGCCGCTTCCTCCTTTTTCATCCTGAGTAGCGCATTTTCCCCTTGACCTTGCCGCCCGGCGGCGTTACCAATACCGACAACCGACGGATTCCAGCAGCATTTCTCTGCGCCGGCAAATCATCACTCTCAGGGATTTCCGCATCTTTGTCCGCAAGATCCACGGAGTCATCCTGAAGAGCGTGGCCATCAGCAGCCACCATCATGAGACGCAGGGGAGGATTGTCCGCCGCTTTCCCAACTGGCGCAGCACCTACGGCATCTTCATGATCGCGGGAGGAAGCGGCGGCGCGCTGCCGGAGCGGGAAGGCAGGCCGCTTCCTCCTTTTTCATCCTGAGTAGCGCATTTTCCCCTTGACCTTGCCGCCCGGCGGCGTTACCAATACCGACAACCGACGGATTCCAGCAGCATTTCTCTGCGCCGGCAAACAAGCCGTTCCCTCACCATCACAAGGAGACCGCCATGAGCGCGATGTGCCCAGTGTCTTTCCAAAGAATTGACGAAAACCTCGCGCGGCTCAACGCCGCGCAGGCCGCTGTTCTGGTTCTGCTCCATCTCTTCAGCCCGTGGAAGTGGATCATCCTCATTGTGGCGGCAGACTTCTGCATTCGCGGCTTCTGGCAGCCGCAGCGCAGCCTCTTCACCCTGATCAGCAGGCGGGTCGCCGCCTTGATGCGGCTCAAACCGGTCTTTGTCGATGCCGCGCCCAAGCTCTTCGCCGCCCGGCTCGGCTTCTTTTTCTCCTTCCTCCTCACTGCGGCGTGGCTCCTGCATCAAACTGCCGCTACTTGGATCATCGGCCTGCTGTTCGCCGCCTGCGCCCTGATGGAGGCCGCCTTCCGTTTCTGCGTGGCCTGCAGGATGTACCCGCTCGTCTGCAAGATGTGAGCGCAGGGCAGGCCTCCCTGCCGAAAAAGAAAGGGGAAGCCTTCCGGCTTCCCCCTGCGCACTGCTCCGGGCTTGGCTCAGGACTGCTTCCGCGCCTCCTCCTCTTTCTGCCGCTGCGCTTCACGCTCAGCCTTGAGCTGCTTGTACTCCTCCTCCAGCTGGCGCAGGTTGTCCTCCTGCTCCTGGCGCATGACCTTGACCTTTTCCATCACCTTGGCCTTGTTGATGCTCATGCCCTCCGCGCCAAACAGGGTGTTGGCAAGGTACTTGAAGGAGAAGCGCATCAAGGCCTCGTCGTCATGCCGGATGCGCTCAACTGTCTCCTGATCAACCTCGTAGGTCTGGAGGAAGGAGCTTTCAAAGACAAAGCGGCGGAAGTGATCCAGATCGGTGGTGGCCATGAAGAACATCCGCTGCGCCGCTTCCGAGAGCGTGGCCTGCAGGCTGAACGACTTGCGCCGCATCACCAGGCGCAGCCAGTCCTTATTCATGTCGTCGCGGATATCCACGCCCTGATCCGCCCGCCACTCGCGGATGGTCCACTGCTTCGCCTCCTCAAAGCCCTTGCAGTGCGGCTCCTTGACCAGGAAGAAGAACTTCTCCTCGCCGCCCTCCTGGCCTGCCTCATGGAAGTCAGCCATGCCCACCGGATAGTAGCGGCAGGCTGTGGGCCGGTCAGCATAGACCGTGCAGCCCTCCGGGGTGACAAAGGGGCAGCCCTCCTTCTCGCCGACCATCTTGAGCTGCACGCCGGGCATGTCCGTCTTCTCCAGATAGACCGGCTCCGCATATTGGGTGAGGAACTCATGGGCCGACAGCTGCAGCCGCCGCCGCAGACAGAGGATGTCATAGGGCGTGAGTACTATCCTGATGTTGTGGCAGCAGGCGGTGAAGCAGCTCACCCCCGGATGGCATTCAAACGTGAGGGGGGAATCAAGGCTCAGTTTCTCCGGCATGATGCAGGAAGGGTTCTTGTCTGTCGCCTGCATGAAATCCCTCTTCATCCCGCCGCCTTTGCTGTCGCTCATGGTTGATCTCGTCTTTGCTGGTTGGTTGTCGGGGAGCCGCTGCTCCGCCTGTTGCATCTTGGCCTGCCCGCAGCATATTACCATCAGCCGGGATGCTGTCAAAGGAAACTTGGCCTGCGCCGCTCTTTCCTGCGCTCCGCCTGCCGGCGGCAAGCTGCGGCTTGCTTTTTCAGGGAAAGAAACTTATACTCTTTACTATAGGCATATAGTCGGGTGGACGTGACCGTCCAAAACCAGCAGCGCCTCCCAAACCAATCATACACAATGAAGAGAATATTCGCCCGCCCGATAGATTTCAGCAAGGTTGAAACCTTGGTCTACCACCTTCCTGAAGGCCCGGCCTTCTCCATGGAACTGGATGACATGTCCGAACTGTTCAACTTCGAGATGGAGTTCGGCGACATCTGCGACACCTCGGATATCGACGGCGTTCTGCATTTCTTCCCCAAGGGAAACGCCTGATGCCGTTCCCCCTTCTGTCTTTCCGCCGCTGCTGAGGCCCGTTTTGCTCTCCTCCTTCAGCAATTTTCCCTTGGACCTCAGCGGCGACCACCACATCCACACCAAGCTCTGCAATCACGCCTCCGGGGAGATGGAGGACTATGTCCGCGCGGCCATTGCCAAGGGTCTGCGCTCCATGACCTTCCTAGAGCATCTGGAATGCGGCCTGCGCTATGAGCATCAAATCTGGCTGACCCCGGAGCTGTTCGGGCAGTACTTTGAAGAAGGCAGCCGCCTGCAGCAAAAGTACGCAGGCCAGATCGAGGTGCGGCTGGGCGTGGAGGTGGGCTGGAACGCCTTGGCTGCCGACGAGCTGCTGGCCGAGCTGGAACGCTTCCCCTTTGCGCACCGGGGCCTGTCCTGCCACTTCCACTTTGACGGCCGCCGCCATCTCAACCTGCTCAGCAGCAGGCAGGAGCACATTGACGCGCTGGCCGCGCTCGGCGCGGACAAGGTGCTGGAAGCCTATTTCGCCAGCCTGACCGAAGCCTGCGCCGTCATCCCCTGCGACAAGCTCTGCCACCTTGACGCGGCCCTGCGCCACCTGCCGGACATCCGCCTGACCGTGCGCCACCAAGAGCAGATCAGTCAGCTGCTGCGCCTGATGGCGGACAAGGGCATCGCCTTGGAGGTGAACACCTCCGGCTACGCCGTCCGCCCCCTGCCCTACCCTGCCCCGGCCAT
>NZ_JBLWEP010000073.1:0-10962 GCF_048287355.1 Candidatus Electronema sp. TJ | reverse complement strand
TTAATTGCCCATGTACATGCCGCCGTTGACATGCAGCGTCTGGCCGGTGACATAGCCGCTTTCCTCGGCGGCAAGATACGCCACGGCAGCGGCCACGTCTTCCGGCTGACCAATGCTGCCGAACGGAATGTTGGCAAGGATGCTTTCCTTGATTTCTTCCGGCAGCTCGGTGGTCATGTCCGTGACAATATACCCTGGCGCAACGCAGTTGACCGTAATTTTACGCGAGGCCAGCTCTTTGGCCATAGATTTGGTCAAGCCGATCAAGCCGGCTTTTGCTGCTGCGTAGTTCACTTGGCCCGCGTTGCCGACGCAGCCGATCACCGAACTGATGTTGATGATCCGACCCCAGCGTTTCTTCATCATCCCGCGCATCGCTTCTTTCGAGCAGACAAACGCGCCCTTGAGATTGGTGTTCAGCACCGCGTCCCAGTCTTCGTCCTTCATCCGGGCCATCAGGCCGTCGCGGGTGATGCCTGCGTTGTTGATCAGTATATCAATTCCGCCGTGGTCTGTGGAAATTGTTTTTACTGCGTTCTGCACTGCCGCGCTGTCAGCCACGTCAAAGCCGATGACAAAGCCCTTGCCGCCAGCAGCGGTGATTTCCGCCAAGACTTCCTCAGCGGCAGCGGCCCGGCTGACGTAGTTGATACCCACATTCGCGCCCTGCGCTGCCAAGCGCAGGCAGATGGCTTTGCCTATGCCCCGGCTGCCGCCAGTGACTAATGCTGTTTTTCCTGCAAGTGTCATAGCCTGCGCTGCTCCCGTATTTTTTCTGTCAACAAGGGCAAGATTTCAAACAAATCGCCCACCAGTCCATAAGTGGCGAGGTCGAAGATCGGGGCCTTTTCGTCACGGTTGATGGCGACAATGGTTTCCGCCGATTGCATCCCGACCGTGTGCTGCACTGCGCCGGAAATGCCGCAGGCGATGTAGAGCTTCGGGCTGACCGTCTTGCCGGTTTGCCCGACTTGGCAGGGATAGCCAATCCAGCCTGCGTCCACAGCAGCCCGCGAGGCGGACACCGCGCCATTCAGTTCGATGGCCAGCTCGTGCAGCAGGGCAAAGCCTTTCTCATTCCCTAAGCCGCGCCCGCCGCTGACCAGCACTTCCTTTTCCTGAATATTTGCCTGCTGCTCCTGACTCAACACAGTTTCCAACACCTCGATGTTGGAGGCCAGCAGCTCCGGCGCAAGAGCAACCTTGATCACCTCACCGACGCGGGCGGCATCAGGTTGAGCCTGGGCCATGACATTTGGCCGCACCGTCGCCATCTGGGGCCGGGACTGCGGGCATTCAATCGTGGCCATGATGTTGCCGCCAAAGGCCGGGCGGGTTTGCAGCAAAACCCCGTCTTCGGCGCGGATGGCCAAGGCGGTGCAGTCGGCAGTCAGGCCCGCGCCCAACACATTCGCCACCTGCGGAATAACCGAGCGGCCAATGGCGGTCGCGCCCGCCAACACCACCTCCGGTTTATGCTGCACAATCAGATGCTCCAAGACCTTGCCGTACACATCCTCGCGGTACTGAGCAAGCGCGGGATCATCAGCGAGCAACACCTTGTCCGCGCCCGCAGCGATCAGCTCGGCGGCCTTGCTCTCGACATTGGCACCCAGCAGCACAGCGGTCAGCGCAGTGCCGCGCTGATCAGCCAGCTTTCTGCCGATGCCCAGCAGCTCGAAAGCCACTGGCGCAACCGCGCCGTGCCGAGCTTCGGCAAAGACCCAGATGCCAGACCACGCGGACAGGTCGTTCGGCGCGGCTTTGGCAGCGGTTTCAATGCGTAAGGCACCGGGTTCGCAGTTGTCCACGCAGGAGCCGCAGAGCTTGCAGCCATCGCCGACCACGGCAACGCCGTCCTTGAGGATGATGGCTCCAAAGGCGCAGTTGGCTTCGCAGACTCCGCAGCCGATACATAGGGTGGTGTCAACTATGAGCATAACGCTTTGCTATCAAGCCTCTTTCGGTAATAACCCGCAAGAATTTGCCTTAGAAATTAAATAATTCACAAAAGCAGAACATGAAACAATCATATACTTAGCTTCATCGAAACCGACATTGGGTTCATCCAAAATTGCATGTCGTATCCCGTCTTCATCGCTCGAATAACCGTATAACTTTGAAAAGCCCTGCTTCAACGCACCGTGCATATCTATTTTTTTACCAAGAATAGTTAAAGCACCATCTAATCCTTGAGAATCAGAGCCAGAGAGCTGTTTTGCAACTGATTCAACCGCGCTGATTGCTTCTTTTATTGCATTCCGATAATCTGGCTCAGGTCTTTTTCCAAACAGACTCAACGCAGTTTCAAAATGCTCGTTAGCACCAAGCAAACCTGTTCTCGCTGTTATCTGTATAGATTCAGATATTGCCTCTATTTCTAACGAATTTGAGATAGGAACTAACTTGCCTGATACGAAACGATAACCAGATAATTCTCTTTCTAAGGTAACATTATAATCTTTCTCTATATTTCTCCTGCATTTACTTGGGAAACGATCTAAAATAAACTCAATAAGATCATAGACAGAATACCATTTAATACTATAAAAATATTCTTTTATCCATGGAGTGCCAGGGAAGTCGACTAAATCAACAGGAGTTTTACGAAAATATAAAGCTATATCTTTAGCAAGAGGATGCCAAACGTCCCAACTGTGATATTTCTCGGTGTATTTTACGTTTTCACAACAGGAATAAACCGTATTCCAAAGAGAATTTCTTAAATCATCACTCATCTCCTTTGTCTGGATAACAGTTGATGGTGAGACTATCCCCATGCGTTCTGAAAATCTCTTGCTCACTACAATTCCGATAGGTTAATTAGCTTTTGCTTAACTTTTTCAAAATTGACTTGGCCAAGTTCTCGTTTATCTCAGTATGACGCGGAACAGGCTGCGACTGCTTCGTTTCTGGGTTTGTGTACCAGTCATGCGCTCCGCCATGCCTCACAAGGATACATCCCATTTCTTGGAGCAGTTTAATCAACTCTCTTCGCTTCATCAGGCAAGAACCAGTTCTTCCACTTTCCGAAGATATGGAACCTCGTCCGATTCAATATCATTCAGCAAGTCTTTCAGGTTAGCAATCAGCTCTTCCTTTGAATACCCCTGAGTCTGATAATCAGGATAATCGTTCAGATAGCCCAAATAGAACTCTCCGTCTTGCCAACAGGTATATTTGACTGTTCTCACAAACACCCCCTAATCTCCGCCACCAACTGACTCACCTGCTCCACCGCTGTGCCCTTTAACATCCTAAGTTTAAACAAATTTCACCTTAATGCGTTCTTTAACCCGCTCGAAATCTCTATCCATAGTCACAATCGTCAGGCCGTTCTCTTCAGCAACATTATACTGATACGAATCATCAAAATCTAAGTTGTATTTCTCTCTGACCTCAGCAATCTTCCCGTAGGATACGGACGACAAAGAAACAATATCAGCTTTCAGGAAAATATCTGTCGCGAATCTGCTGAAGGCGGCTTCTTTCTTTTTACGGAAAAGAATAACTCCTATTGAATGCAGAGAAAAATCAGAAATAACTATGCTGCCAGCGTTATCAGCTAAAACCTTCTTGCAGTCATCGGCTCTTTCCTGCAACAGGAGAACTTCCAAGAAGATATTCGTATCGAATAAATACATTATCTCCACTGCATTGCCTGATGCTGCAATTCAACAGAAGTATATTCATCCTTAAACTCAGACAACGCCCCTTCCCAGGCAGAAAAATCAAGCTGCTTTGCCTGATCTGCTTTTTCACTCTTCCTACGGGTCAGCAGGAAATCAATAAAATGCAAAACCTCACGCTTGAGATCATCAGGAAGCATGTTGATTTTCCGCTCTATCACCTGTGCGCTTGCATTCATAAATACCCCCTGATCTCCGCCACCAGCTGCGCCACCTGCTCCGCTGCCGTGCCGGAGAACATCCTCCGGTTACCGCGCGGCTCTGGCGAGAACACCCGCGCCACCTTGGTCGGCGAACCAGCCAAGCCGATGCACTGCGGCTCCGCTTGAATATCCGCAGCCGAGAGCACCTTGATTTCCGCCTTCTTCGCCTTCATCTTGCCCTTCAGCGAGGGCACCCGTGGCTCGTTGATGTCCTTGACCACGGTCAGCAAGGCAGGCAGCGGCAGCTGCACCACATCGTAGCCGTCATCCATCATTCGCTCGACCTGAAGAAACGTCGGCGTTGCCTCGCGGGTCTTCTGCACGCAGGTGACATAAGGCAGCTTCAGCCGCGCAGCCATGCCCGGCCCAACCTGCGCTGTGTCGCCGTCAATTGCCTGCTTGCCGCAGAGGATCAGATCAAACGTGCCCAAGCATTGCACAGCCTTGGCCAAGGTGTAGGAAGTCGCCCAGGTGTCCGCGCCCGCAAAGGCCCGGTCAGAGACCAGCACACCCTCGTCTGCGCCGCAGGCAATCGCCTCCAGCAGCACTTCTTTAGCCTGCGGCGGCCCCATAGACAGAGCCGTGACCGTGCCGCCGAGCTGCTCCTTCAAGCGCACTGCCTCTTCCAAGGCATGGCGGTCAAAGGGATTCATGATCGCAGCCACGCCTTCGCGGGCCAAGGTGTTGGTCTTGGGATCCAGACGCACGTCTTTGGCATCTGGCACCTGCTTGATGCAAACGATGATCTTCATGCGTATTCCCGGTTCAGTTCCTGGCCAATGACATTGCGCTGAATCTGGTTCGTGCCTTCATAGATTTGTAGTATCTTGGCATCGCGCATCATCTTTTCCACCGGATATTCTTTCATGTAGCCATAGCCGCCCATGACCTGCACCGCATCTGTCGTCACCTTCATGGCAGTGTCAGTGGCAAAGACCTTGCACATGGAGGAAATCTTGCTTGCGTCATCAGGATGCGCGTCAATGTGCCGGGCTGCGCCATAGACCAAGCCCCGTGCGGCCTCGGTCTGAATGGCCATGTCCGCGAGCATGTGCTGCACAGCTTGGAAGCTGATGATCGGCTTGCCGAACTGCACGCGCTGCTTGGCGTAGCGTGCCGCTTCATCCAGAGCAGCCTGCGCCAAGCCCACGCCCAAGCTGGCAATGCCGGGCCGGGACACATCCAAGGTCTTCATCACGGTGATGAAGCCGGTGCCCTTTCTGCCGATCAAGCGGTCTTTGGGAATCCGGCAGTCCTTCATCACCAGCTCGCAGGTGGCGGACGAGCGGATGCCCATCTTGTTTTCCTTCTTGCCGTAGGAGAAGCCGGGATCGCCGTCCTCAACCACAAACATCGAGGCCCCACGTATGCCTTTCTCCGGGTTGGTCAGGGCGATGACCGAATAAATCTGGGCCTCGCCGCCATTGGTGATCCACTGCTTGGTGCCATTGAGGATCCAGCAATCGCCGCCATCCACAGCGGTAGTGCGGATGCCTGCGGCATCGGAACCGGCATTAGCCTCAGTCAGGCCAAAAGCAGCCAGCTTTTTCCCTTCTGCCACCGCAGGCAGATACTTCTGTTTCAGCTCCTCGCTGCCGGAGATCAGAATCGGCAAAATGCCCAGACCGCAGGCGGCAAAGCTGGTGGCCACGCCAACGCAGCCACGGGCCAGCTCTTCCAAAGCGAGCACAATGTCAAAGATGCCGGTACCCATACCGCCGTAGGCTTCCGGCACCAGCACAGCAAACAAATCAGCCTTGGCGATGTCACGCAGCAGCTCGCTCGCAAACTCGTTGCGCTCGTCCAGCTCGGCCCGCTTGGGAATGATCTTTTCATTGGCCAGCTCGCGGGCGGTCTCTTGGATCATCCGCTGCCCTTCAGTCAGAAAATAGTCCACTGTGTTCTCCTTTGCTCGCAACAGTCTGCCATGCGCATGACTGTCTGAGACTCATGTACATGACCGTCTGAAACTCATGCACATGACTGCCGGACACTCATGTGCATGACCGTCTGAAACTCATGTGCATGACTGCCGGACAGTCATGCGCATGAAACCTTTGCGCTACCAGTCCAGCAGCATCGAACCCCAGGTGAAGCCGCCGCCGAAGGAGCAGAGCAGCAGCTTGCCGCCGCGATGCAGCCGACCTTCGCGCACTGCCTCGTCCAAGGCGATGGGAATGCTGGCTGCCGAGGTGTTGCCGTATTTATCAACGTTGCAGAAAATTTGCTCCGGCGACGCGCCCAGCCGTTCGGCAAGGTTGTCGAGGATGCGGATGTTGGCCTGATGGGGAATGATGAGCGAGAGGTCTTGGACAGCGAGCTGCTGCCGCTCCAGCAGCTGACGGACAACATCCTCCATTGCCCTGACGGCATATTTGAAAACATCGCGGCCTGACATCTGGATGACGCAGCCTTTGCTCTTCGGATCGAGCAGGTCAGGATTGGTGCTGGCCGGGCTGTCCATGTAGAGCAGATTCCACAGGCTGCCGTCAGAAAGCAGGCAGCTGTCAATGATGCCGCGCCCTTCCGCGCTGCCGACCACACAGGCACCGGCTCCGTCGCCGAAGAGGATGCAGGTGTTGCGGTCTTCCCAATCAACACGCGCCGAGAGCGTCTCCGAGCCGATCACCAGCACCTTCATGTTCGGACCAGCAGCAACGTATTTGCCTGCTACATCCAAGCCATAGAGAAAGCCGGAGCAGGCCGCGTTGAGGTCAAATGCGAAGGCCTTGGCTGCGCCCAGTTCCGCCTGGACAAAGCAGGCGCAGGAGGGCATCAGCATGTGCGGGCTGATAGTGGCGACAATGATCAGGCCAAGCTCGTCTGGCGTGACTCCGGCTGCCTCAAGGGCGCGGCGGGCGGCCTGCGCAGCAAGCTGGTAATTCTGCTCATCCGGCCCGGCGATGCGGCGGGTGCGGATGCCAGTGCGGGCAGTGATCCACTCATCCGAGGTCTCCACCATCCGCTCCAGCTCCGCATTGGTCAGTGCCCGTTCAGGCAGACAGGAGCCGGTGCCAAGCACTGCCGCCCGCCTCATGCCTGCACCGTTTCCTGCTGGAGATGACGGGTTATAGCCGTGTTGACTTGGCATTCGGCCATCTTCGCGGCTTCTTTAATCGCATTACAGATGGCAACCGCAGAGGATGTGCCGTGACAGATGATACCCACGCCGTTGATGCCGAGCAAAGGCGCACCGCCGTATTCGGCGTAGTCCACCCGCTTGCGGAAGGATTTGAAGGCCGGGCGGATGAAGATGGAAGCGAGGCTGGCTCCCAAAGACTTCTTAATCTCGGTCTTGAGCATCTGCTGAATGGCTTCTGCCAGTCCTTCGCTGATTTTAAGCACGATGTTGCCGACAAAGCCGTCGCAGACCACCACGTCCACGTCGCCGCTGAAGACATCGCGGCCTTCGACATTGCCGATGAAGTTCAGGCTGCTCGCCTTGAGCAGGTCATAGGCCTCCTTCACTGCCGCGTTGCCCTTGCCTGGCTCCTCGCCAATGCTGAGAAGACCGACGCGGGGATTGGCCCGTTTGAAGAGCAGATTGGAGCAGGCTGAGGCCATGACCGCGAACTGGTAGAGATGCTGCGGGCGGCAGTCCACATTGGCCCCGATGTCGGTCACCAAGACCGGCTCTTTGAGCGTGGGAAAGACACCGGCAATGCTGGGCCGGGAAATGCCCTTCAGCCGCCCCAGCTGGAGGATGGCGGCGGTCATGGTCGCGCCGGAATGCCCAGCAGAGACGAGCGCATCAGCACGGCCTTGCTTTACCAAGTCAAAGCCGACCATGATGGTGGAGTCCTTTTTCCGGCGCACCGAGTCCACCGCCGCTTCATCCATCGAGACAGTCTGCGGGGCATGAACGACAGAAAGGCGCGTCTCCGCGCCTTTGCCACGCCGGGCCAGCTCGGCCCGCAGCAGTTCCTCTGGGCCGAGCAGCAGCACCTCGATGCCCGGCAGCTGCTCGACCGCCTGGACGGCCCCGTCAATCAGCGGCCCGGCCCCCCGGTCGCCGCCCATCGCGTCAAGGGCTATTCTCACAGCGGCCTTTACGACAGCTCTTCGCCCAGCTGATAAATGGTTTTACCCTTGTACTTGCCGCAGCCGGAGCAGAGCTGATGCGGCATCTTCGGCTCATCGCAGTTCGGGCAGCGGCCCACGGACGGGGCAGTGAGAAAGTCGTGCGCCCGCCGCTTGTGGGTGCGGGAATAGGAATGTCTTCTCTTTGGCAAGGCCATGATGGTTCTCCTTGAAGCAGATGTCTCCGTCCTGAGGCAGGGCCGGAAGGGTTATTTTTTCTTCAATGCCGCCAGAACGGCAAAGGGGGAATTGCTTGTTTCAGACGCGCAGGCGCAGCCGCCGGAGTTGAGGTCGGCACCGCAGCCGGGGCAAAGTCCACGGCAGGTCGGCGAGCAGAGCTGCTTCACCGGCAGGCAGAGCAAGACCTGCTGGCGGAGAATGTCCTCCAAATCAGCCGCAGGCTCGTCCACCTGCACCACGTCTAATTCCGCCGCGCTGTCTAACTCCTTGACGCTCCAGTCCGCCTCCTCCGCGACTTCCAAGACCAAGCAGAAGTCGGTGTCCACAGGAAAATCGTAGTCGTTCAGGCAGCGGTCGCAGGTCAGGCGCAGGCCGGTGTGCAGGCTGCCGCGCACCTCGGTGCGGCTGTCGCCTTTGCGATGCAGCTCCAATTCAGCCTGCACCGAAGCGGCCCGGCGCAGACCGGCTTCAGCCAGCCATGCGTCGTCCGTGATGCTGTAACGGCTTCCGTTGGCGGGGATTTCTGCAAATGGAACTTTCACGATGGGCACCTGTCGTGCAGCGCGGCTGCGGGACACTAAAAAGTAAAATCATACACAAAAAAGCCTGCTCATGCCAAGAAAAAAAGCGCGGCCCGGCAGAAATGGCCTGCGCCGCCGTGTTTTTCCCTTGGCCGACGGCGGCGGATGCCGCTATGATAGGGGCCAGAACAGCGGCTCCCTTCGACTGCGCTCAGGGCACAAAGCGCATTCAGCAGCGTGCAGCTATCACACCAAAGGAAAAGAGCATGAAAAAAGGCGGCGGACAGGCGGCAGCCCCGGAGACGGTGGCGGAGTTTCTCGGCAAGATCATGCCCTTCAAGGAGCTTGCTCCTGAGACCATCCGGCAGGTGGCCCGGCAGGTCAAGATTGATTTCTTCCCCAAAGGCACCAAGCTGCTGCAAGCGGGCAAGAGCGAGATCAACTATCTCTATCTGATCCAGCAGGGCGGGGTGAAGTCCTTCATCATCGACGACGAGGGCGCAGTGACGCTCAAGGACTACCGGGGCGAGGGCGACTACATCGGCGCGCTGGGCATCATCCGGGGTGCGCTCGCCAATCTCGACGTGGAGACGGTGGAGGACACCTTCTGCTTCCTTTTGCCGAAAGCGGTGTTCCTTGAGCTTATCAACAGCCAGCCCGGCTTCTCTCAGTATTACCTCAAGAGCTTCTCCGAGAAGGTGGTGGCCGCAGCCTACAGCGAGCTGCGGCGGCACCGCATGGGCCGGAGCAGCGACAGCAACCTGCATCTTTTCTCCATTCAGGTCGGCGACATCATCCGGCAGGCACCGCGCAAAATCGCCGCTGACGCAAGCATCCGCGAGGCCGCCGGCAGAATGGCCGAGTTCCGCGTGGCCTCGCTGCTCATCCACGAGCCGGGCGACGAGGAGAAGATTGTCGGCATCGTCACAGACCGCGACCTGCGCAACAAGGTGCTGGCGCCGGGCCGCGACTCCGGCGAGCCGATCCGGGCGGTGATGTCCTCGCCAGTCGCCACAGTGCTGTCGGAATCCACCTGCTTTGACGCGCTGCTGAAGATGATGTCCACCTCCATCCATCATTTAGCTGTGGAGCGGGCGGAGCGGATCATCGGCGTGATCACCTCGCACGACATCGCCTTGCTGCAAGGCCATGCCCCGTATTCTCTGTTCAAGGAAATAGGCAGGCAGCAGCGGATTGAAGGCCTGCATCCGCTCTCGCGCAAAATCCCGGAGATGATCCGCAATCTGATCCGCGAGGGAGCGCGGGCCGGGCACATCTCACGAATGATCTCCATCCTCAACGATCAAATTTTGGAGCAGCTGCTCACCCTGCTGGAAGAGGAGCTGGGGCCGCCGCCGGTGGATTACTGCTGGCTGCTGATGGGATCCGAGGGACGGCGCGAGCAGACCTTCCGCACTGATCAGGACAACGCCATCATCTACGAAGACCCGGCGGACGCGGCGCAGGCCAAGGAATGCGAGGCGTATTTCTCCCGTTTCGCCCGCAAGGCGATTGATCATCTGGTGCAGTGCGGTTATCCGCTCTGTCCGGGCGGGATTATGGCCGTCAATCCGAAATGGTGTCAGCCGCTTTCGATCTGGAAGGACTATTTCACCCGCTGGACAGCAACTCCTGAGCCGGAGGAAGTGCTCAACGCCACCATTTTCTTCGACTTCCGGCCTGGTTTCGGCAAAGCCGCGCTGGCGGACGAGCTGCGCCAGCATCTGCATCTGCTGACACGGAAAAGCGAGCTGTATCTGCTTCATCTGGCCAGACAGTGCCTCTCTGCCAAGGCACCGCTGTCCTTTTTCAAAAATTTCATTGTTGAAAAAGACGGCGAGCACAAGAACAAGCTCGACATCAAGGTGCAGGGAATCACCCCGTTTGTCAATTTCGCCAGAATTCTGGCCTTACGAAACAGTATCCGCGAGACCAACACCTTGGCTCGTCTGCATGTGCTGGCGCAGGAAAAGCTCATCAGCAGCGAGCTGTGGAATGAGACGGTTGATGCCTATGAAATGCAGATGCAGATGCGCTTGGTGCATCAGCTCAATCAGATTGAGGCCGATTCTGAACCGGACAATCACATTGCGCCTGCGGATTTGACCGATATTGACCGGCGGCTGCTCCGTGATGCCTTTGAGCTGATTGACCGGCTGCACAACGCCCTGAAAACGCTCTATCCCTCCCTCTGAGAGCCAGCATGTTCGCTTTTCTCCGCACGTTGTTCCAACGGCCTGAGCTGCATCCGGTCTTGCTGGAAAACCGCCGTCGTTTTGCTGAGTTTGA
>NZ_JBLWEP010000072.1:0-11184 GCF_048287355.1 Candidatus Electronema sp. TJ | reverse complement strand
CCCTCCAGACAAACTGGTGGGTACCCATCAGCGTGTCTACAGGGTACCCACTAACATGCCTGATGGGTACCCTCTACTTTTCCTGCAAGGCAGCCTCTGCATCCATCATCGCCTGCGCACCTGCGTTATTTGTTGTGTAGGAGCAGACCTGCGTGTCTGCCCCGTGTTGCCTGCCGTATAACCGGGGCGGACACATAGGTCCGCCCCTGCGGGTGACCATTGCATCACCGGCCCGTGCCGCTCATCCTAAAGAGCCGCCTGTGTTTTGTCAAGGAAAGACTGCGGGTTGCTTGTCAGCTTGAAGGGAATGAGGCAGCAAATGCCGCCCAAGCAAAGTGGACAGCACTTGTGCGTCAAACTGGCTAGTGCTTGTGAGTCAGGCTCACAAGCGTTTGTGACTCAAACTCACAAGTGCTTATGAGTCTGAGCCGCAAGCGCTTGCGAGTTTGGTCCTCGCCTGCGCGTCTGGGGTGTTGGCGGGAGAGAAAGGGCGGGTCAGGCCGTCCTCAGCAGCTGAGGATAATCCGCCCGCAGGAAGTTGTGCAGCAGGACTGCGCCTGCCTTGGTCATGATGGATTCGGGGTGGAACTGCACGCCCTCGACAGCCAGGGTTCTGTGGCGCAGGCCCATCAGCTCGCCCTGGTCTGTGCGGCAGGTGGCTTCGAGGCAGTCCGGCAGACTGCTTTCCTCAACCATCAGCGAGTGGTAGCGCATTCCCTCAAAGGGATTGTCCAAGCCATGAAACACGCCTCTGCCGTCATGGCGCATCGGGCTGGTCTTGCCGTGCATCACCCGCCCTGCCCTGATCACCTTGCCGCCGAAAGCCTCGCCGATGGCCTGATGGCCCAAGCACACGCCGAGGATGGGCACCCTGCCGCTGAAATGCTGTATCGCCGCAATGGAGATGCCTGCCTCCTTGGGCGTGCAGGGGCCGGGAGAGATGAGCAGGCGGTCGGGCCGCAGGGCCTCGATCTCCTCCACCGTGATCTTGTCGTTGCGGAAGACCCGTATCTCCGGCGGCTGCCAGCCTGGCGGAACGTCTGGCGATGCGGCGGCTAAGGTCTGGACAATGTTGAAGGTGAACGAGTCGTAGTTGTCGATGATGACGATCACGGCAGCAGCCCCTGCTCGGCAAGTTCTACAGCCCTGCGCAGAGCGCGGGCCTTGTTGACGGTTTCCTCGAATTCCTTCTCCGGCACGGAGTCGGCGACTATGCCTGCCCCGGCCTGAATCCAAAGCTGATTGCCCTGCATGACAAAGGTGCGGATGGCGATGCAGAAGTCCATGTTGCCGGAAAAGCCGAAATAACCGACCGCGCCCGCATAGGGGCCGCGCCGCTCCGGCTCCAGCTCGTCAATGATCTTCATGGCCTGTATCTTGGCCGCGCCGCTGACCGTGCCTGCCGGGAAGCAGGCAGCCAGCACGTCGAACTGGTCTTTGCCAGGAGCCAGCCGCCCGTGCACGCCAGAGACTATGTGCATGACATGGCTGTACTGCTCCACCACCATCAGATCGCGCACCTCAACCGTGCCGCGCTCCGCCACCCGGCCTGTGTCATTGCGGCCCAGATCCACCAGCATCAGATGCTCGGCCCGCTCCTTGGGATCAGCCAGCAGCTCCGCAGCTAACGCCTTGTCCTCCTCGGCAGTCGCGCCGCGCTTGCGGGTGCCGGCAATGGGGCGCAGCTCAATCTCCCCGTCCTCAAGGCGCACTAATATTTCCGGCGAGGAGCCGATCAGGCAGAGGTCGTCCAAGCGGAGATAAAAGAGGTACGGGCTGGGGTTGACGTGGCGGAGGGAGCGGTAGAGCAGGAAGGGATCAAGCGTGGTTGTTGTCCGAAACCGCTGCGAGAGCACCACTTGGATGATGTCGCCCGCAGCAATGTTCTCCTTGGCCCGCTCGACCATGTTGCAGAAGGCCTGCTCCTCCATGTTGGAGCGGAACTCGTGCGGCCCGCAGCTCGCAGCGGCGCAGCTTTCCAGCGGCTGCCGCAGCTTGGTGATGACCGCCTCAATTCGGGCGCAGCCGTCCACATACAAGGCTGCCGCGTCCTTGTTCTTGCCCGCTTCCGGCACGACATTGCAGACCACGGTCAGCTTCTGGCCGATTGAATCGTGAATCAGCACCAGACGCGGAACGATGAAGGAGGAGTCGGGAATATCTGACGGCGCGTGGCGGTCTGGGATATCCTCGATGAAGCGGATCATGTCATAGCCGAGGAAGCCCACCAAGCCGCCGTAGAAGCGCGGAAGACCCGGCGCGGTGCTGGCCTTGAAGGCGGCGAGCAGCTTGCGCAGCTCAGTCAGCGGACTGACTCCCTCGCGCTGCTCGGCAGCCTCGCCGCAGCGGGTCAGCGTGACCTGCCCGCCCTTGGACTGAAAGGTCAGCAGAGGATCAAGGCCGATGAAGGAATAGCGGCCCCACTTCTCGCCGCCTTCCATGGACTCAAAAAGAAAGGCGTGCCGCTCCTTGCCTGCGATCTTGGCAAAGATGGTCAGCGGGGTGTCGAGGTCGGCAATCACTGTGCGGTGCAGCGGCACCAGTCCGGCCTGCGCCAGCATTGCCGAGAAGGCTTCCTGATCAGGAGAATACATGGCTTCTGTCCTGCAAAAAAAGAAAAGCCACAGAAGCGGAACGCTTCCGTGGCCGACAGCCCTTCCTCAACCAGCCGGTTCAGGCGGCGGCCAGAGTCCGGTTGACCCGCTTGGTCAGCCGGGAAATCTTGCGGGCGGCGGTGTTCTTGTGGATGGTGCCCTTGCCTGCCGTCTTGTAAATGACGGACATGGCCTTTTTCAGCACTTCCTGCACCCCGTCTTGCGAACCACCTGCGGCCAGCGCATCATCGACGCGGCGGATTGCGGTATGAACCTTAGATTTGTTCATGCGGTTGCGCAGGCGGCGCACTTTGGACTGCCTGTCCCGTTTTGCTGCTGAAGCATGATTTGCCATGAAAGCTCCTTGCTGCTGTCCTGAAAAATTGAAGATTTTTTCTGAAAAGAAGAAAATATAGCTGACCTGCCTGCGCTTGTCAACCCTATTTGCAGCCGGAACGGCTCAAGGGACGGCTCCCTGCGGCGGCTGGGCGGCAGCCTCAAGGCTGCCATCATCCAGCGGCACGATTTTGTTGTCTTGTTTTTTTTCTCTCGCATCCAGCCATATCCGTTCCCAGAAACGGAGTTTCGGCGGCCTCTTCGTCGGATAAGAAAACACTGGCTCAATCACCGGAATCTCATCAACAGAGTGACGGGACTGTTCCATTGCCGACTTGGCAAACGAAGAGATTTCATTATTGAACGGTGATCCTGTAGGAACGACAGGGGCAACCTCTTGTATTGGCGCAGCAGGCTGGAGAGCAAAAATTTCATTCAACGCACTGCTGACAGTGTTTGCAGCCGCTGCTGTCGCCTGCCATCCGTTGTTTTCATCCTCATTCTGCGCTACAGCAGAGCTGCCGCTTTTGTTCAAGGTGAAATTCGCCCCTTCAAGGTCGGCTCCGGTCAAATCCGTCCCGCTCATATCCGCACCGCCCAGCCACGCGCCGCGCAAATTAGCGTGACGCAGATTAGCCCCGGCCAATGAGGCTTGGACCAGTTGCGCTCCGGCGAGGTTAGCACCGGATAAATCCGCTCCGAAAAGGTCAATCCGGTTCAGCACCACGCCGCGCAGATCACAGCGCGGGCAGGCGTTGGTGACCAAAAGCCTATTGAAATTTTTACGAATTTCAGGAATCGGCGAGCCAAGCAGCTCAGTGGCACAGCCCGCGCCGCAGCAGAGCAGAGCTAAACAAAGAACAATGGCGCAAACCCCATGTCGTTTCATGCCGCATTTTCCTCCCCGGAAATCCAGCTGACGGCGGCATTGCTTCTTACGCCTTGTTCAGGGCCAGACTAACTGTTTGTGAATCCAGCCCGTCAGCTGAGGATGAGAAACCTTGATCCAGTCGCCTTGCTGATCCAGCTTTTTGAGGATGACATCCCGCACCACCTTGCCGACCTGCGGCTGATCAGGGCCAGCACCGGAGCGGATATTGCCCCGCTCCGCTTTGACAATCACATATGGGGTGATGGAGACAAGAGACGCAGATACCCAGCCCTTGTCATTCTCATAATCGCTCACATTGATCCAGTCGCCTTTGCGCTCGATCACTTGGAGTGGATATCCGGCAGGCAGCTGGAAAAACACCTCAGAACTGGCATCAGGACCAGACCGGAGATTTACGCCGTCTTTGACAACGGACATAAACTCAGCCGCCGAAACCGCCGAAGCCGCCAGCAGCAGGGCACACAGCAGCAATCCTGCTCCCGCTGAAAAAGTCCGGTGCTTCATCACAACTCCTCCTTTTTTTCATTATACTGCATTGATTTGAGATACAAGAGAAATTCTTGATTACCACCGGCTCCGCAGACGGATGCTGCCGCAATTCCGGCGCAGACTAACCCCGCCGCTTCGGCGAACTGCTGGATTCCAGCCACCGCCTCCTTGCGGAGCTGCGGCTCGCGGACGATCCCTCCTGCGCCGACCTTGTCTTTCGGCAGCTCGAACTGGGGTTTGACTAAAGCCAGGATCTTAACAATGTTGCTGAAAAGCGGCAGCAGCGGGGGAAGCAGCAGCTGAAGAGAGATGAAGGAGGCATCTAGAACAGCGAAATTCAGCGATTCTGGGATCTGCTCTTTGCTCAGATAACGAGCGTTCGTGCGCTCCAGCACTGTCACCCGTCGGTCCTGCCGGAGCTTCCATGCCAGCAGGCCGTAGCCGACATCAACGCTGTAGACCCGCGCCGCGCCGTGTTGAAGCAGGCAGTCGGTGAAGCCGCCGGTGGAGCAGCCAATGTCAGCGCATATCCAGCCTGAGGGATCAATGCCCATATCGCGGAGACCTCCTGCCAGTTTTTCACCGCTGCGGCTGACATAGGCGGATTTTTTTCTAAGCTGGATGTCGCTGTCCTCCGCGACCGGCGTTCCGGCCTTGCAGTCCGCTCGTGTGTTTACCAATACACACCCTGCGCCGATCAGTGCCTGAGCCTCGCGTAGGTCGGCGGCCAGCCCCCGTTTCGTCAGAAGCAGATCAAGCCGTTTTTTTTCCGGCATCGGCCTACAGGTTCTCCTGCCGCTCCTGCGCAGCCTTGGCCTCACGGCTGTCGGGATATTCTTTAATCAGCTTGCCGTAAATGATCTTGGCTGTCTCTTTATCCGTCAGCTTTTCAAAGGCCATGCCTTGGCGGAGCAGCGCAGCGGAGCAATGCGGGTCACCAACGTAGTTGGAGATCACCTTCTGATATTCCAGAATGGCTAGGTCATATTCGCCTTGATTGAACAAGCATTCACCCATCAAGTATAGGGTTTTTGCGGCCTGCTTCCCATCCGGCTGACCGGCAAGATACTGCTCGAAGGCTTTGTACGCCTTTTTGTAGTCATTCTTCTTGAAAAATTCCATGCCTTGACTGTGCAGCCGGTCATCATCTGATGACACAGCCGGAGCGTCTTTGTCTTTTTCTTCGTATGCCTCAAATGGATCTTGTGATTCCGCTTTCGGTTGCGCCTTCTGCTTGCTGCCGTTGTCATCAGCTTCTGGCTTAGAAGGGTTTTCTCCTCCTTTGCGCACCTTCCTGCCGTTCGGATGCAGTGTGGTCAGCTCGGCGGCGGTGCTGCTACCGACCGCAACCTGAATGCCGCCATCAGCAGTGCTCAGGGCCTGCTCTGCCTTTTTTCTAGCCTCAGTGGCCTTCTCCGCCGCCTCCCTAGCTCTCTGCTCAGCCTCTCTGGCCCTCTGAGCCGCCTCCTGCACCTTGCTCTGGCTCGCCTGCTGGAGACCGCTGGTAAGCTGTTCTATTTTCAGCTGCATAGAGCGCACAAGCTCCTCATTGGACTTGCTCAGATGGCCGTTCTCGGTCTGCATTTGCTCAATCGCCGCATAGAGCGAGCTAATTTTATCCTCAGTTTCCGCTTTGTACCGATTGAAGCGTTCGATGTTCTCTTGGTTCACCTCGCGCAGCTGGCGTGCCTCTTCTGCCATGGCCTCCAGTCGGCTGGAGGCCATGGCCGCATCCTTTAGCTGCCGGTCCGAGGCACTGGATTCAACCTTTTTTATTTTTTCCGCCGTCTGGGACTCAACAGTTTGCATCTTCTGATTCACGGTACGCAGCTGATAGTTCAGCCGCCGCACCTCGTCTTGGCTGGCGCACTGGCAGAGCAGCAGAAGGGTGCAGCCCGCAGCCGCTATGTTCAATCTCTTCATGGACACCCCTGATGGTAAGAAGGAGACAAAGAAAAACAAACACGCTGCACTTAGCGGCGGCGCGGAGACCAGCGCGGATAGGACTGATTGCCTTTGAGCCGGAAAAGCGTCCGCTCGCCCTTGCCGTTGGCAAAAACGGCACATAGCTCCATATGCCCGTTTCGTTTTCGAGAGAAGACAATCTGCTTGCCGTCTGGAGACCACGACGGCGACTCATAATCACCGTAGCCTGATGTCAGACGAGTCGGAGAGCCGCCGCCTGCTGGAATGGCAAAGATGTGGTAACGGCCTGATGTCAGACTAGTGTACACGATCTGATCTCCTTTCGGCGACCACGACGGCTCAACGTTTTCCTGACCCTGCAAGGTGAGCAGGCGAGTTTTCCGACTACTCATGTCCATGACATAGATCTGCGGTTTTCCGCTGCGGTCAGAGACGAAGGCTATTGAACGCCCGTCCGGCGAAAAGGAGGCGGACACATTGATGCCTGCGCCTTCTGTGAGCCGCTCCAAAATTTTGCCCTGCATGTCCAAGCGGTAAAGATCTGGACTGCCGTCCTTGCTCAGGGTGACGATCATACTCCTGCCGTCCGGTGAAAAGGCCGGAGCAAGATTCATGCCTTCACGCCGGGAGATTGCCGTAGTCGTCTGATTTTGGCTCAGATCTGTGAGGTATAGATTCTGGTTGCCCCGGTGGTAAGAGGAGTAGGCGAGCAGGCTGCCGTCTGGAGAAAAACGCGGCGAAACGCAGAGATGGTTATGTTTAGTGATTTGACGCACCTTGCGGCCCAGCACGTCGGCGATGTATATTTCTTTTTGGCCTGACGCGTCGGAGACAAAAGCGATGGAAGTGCGACTGATGCCTGGCTCACCGGTGAAGTCCTCGACCAAAGCATCGGCCAAACGCAGGGCCAAGTCATCCTGCTGAATGATGGGCCCTCGGAACTGCCTGACCGGCAACCGTTTGTCCGCTGTAGCGTCCAGCAGTCTGCCCTCGACCTGCATCTGGCCTCCTTGCTCGAAATATGAACCTTCCACCACATAATCCGCACTGGCGGCGGCATCGGTGATCTGGACAAAGCCGTGAAATTCAAGCGCACTGGTGACCAGCCGGGCAATGTCTCTGCCTGCCTGCCCGCCTGTGAAAGACAGCACGGCGACGGTCAGTTTACGCACCCCAGAGCTGGAAATATCCAACTGAATACGTTCAGCGGTGGCTTGCAAACTACCAGCCAGCACGAGAAGCAGAGAAAGGACAGCACTGCGGAAAAAGGCGGATGCGGATTGACGGCGGTTCATTGTATCCATATGAAAAAAATTGAAATCAAAAAGTCAACCCTTGCGGGGTGAAGTTCAAGGCAAATTCCAGCTTGGAGTCGCTGATCAGCGCGGGGAAGTTGGGCAGCGGCTCCGCGCTGCGCAGGGACTTCATCACCGACTGGTCAAAGAAGGCATCCCCTGATTTCCGCTCAATCTTCATATCTTCGATTGTCCCGTTTCTGCGGACAATGAGGGCGACCACAGTTTTCAGGTTGCGGTTGGCGGCCACCAGCTCCGGCAGCTTCCAGTGCCCGCTGATCTTCGCGTTCAGCGCAGAGGCGTACTGATTCAGGGCAGCCGGATTGGTGTGGCCTGAACCAGTGCCGTTGCCCGATCCCCTGCCGCTTCCAGCTCCGCCACCAGCCGCTGCCGCGCTGACCGCAATATTTTCCCGCAAGGCGCGGACAAGCTGCTCTCTGGCCTTGACTGCCTCCAGCCGGGCCTGCTCCGCCTCCCGCTCAATGCTTTTGGCCTCGGCAAGGGCCTTCTGCCTCTCCTGCTCGGCCAGCTTTTTACGCGCTTCAGCGGCCTTGCGCTCCTTTTCCAACTTGGCGGCCCGCGCCTGTTCTTCTTTACGCTTAGCCTCAGCAGCCTGCGCCACCTCGTTGGCCCGTTTCTCCTCAGCCAGCTTCTGCTGGCGGGCAGCCTCGGCGGCCTTGAGCTCTTTCTCCAGCTTGGCAGCCTTGGCCTGGGCCAGCTCCTTCATCTCAGCCGCCTGCGCCGCCTCTCTGGCCTGCTGCTCTTTGACCTTGTCTTCAGTAGGTTTGACCAGAGCCTTTTCTTTGACTTTGACCGGATTCAGAGAGACAGCCTCCTTCGCTACCGGAGCAGGCTCCGGTTTGGGCGCAGGCACGGCAGCAGGTTCAGGCGCGGAAGGCTTCACCTCTTTTTTGACCGCTTGGGCCGGTTTGACCTCAACCGGCTCCTTGAGCGCAGGCGGCGGCTCAGGCTTGATTTCAGGTGCGGCCTCTTTCTGCACCGGCTCAGGCTTGATTTCCTTCGGCGGCTCAACGGCCTTCACCTCTTTTTTAGCCGCTTGGGCCGGTTTGACCTCAACCGGTTCCTTGAGCGCAGGCGGCGGCTCAGGCTTGACCTCCTTTGGCGGCGCAGCAGGTTTCATCACCACAGCTGTCTTCCGCATTTTCGGGGCGCGGATGTCGACCAGCGGCGCAGGCGGGGCCGCCTCAGGCAGCGGCTTGACAGCGGCTTCCGGCGCGGCAGGCATGCCCAGCTCCGCCATGCTGATCAGATTGACCGTGACAACATTCTCCGACTTGAAGCCGGTGCTGCGCTCAATATTCTGGAGAAAAACCGCTCCGCCGAAGATGGCGAGGTGCATGGCCACCGCAAGATTCAGCGGCAGTTGCCAGCCCGGCCCTTGCCGACATTCCAGAAATGCCTGCCATTCATCATACCGCGCTCCGCTCATTGCCTGCCGCCTCCCGCGCTGTTTTCATCAGATTCCTGCGTCACCATGCCCAGCTTCTCAAATCCGGCCTGCTTGATCAGGGCCATGACCTGCACCACCGCGCCGTAGGGCACATCCCGGTCCGCCTGCAAATAAATAGGCTCCTCCCGCTTCTCCGGCGGCAGACTCTCCAGCTCATGCCTGAGGGCGGCGGCGGACAGCGGCGCAGGATTTTTCTCCAAGAAGAGCTGGCCGTCGCTGTTGATCACCACTGAAAGCGGCTCCTCCTTCTGCTCCAAGGCCTCTCCTGTGGTTTTCGGCAGATTTATGTCAATGCCCTGCGTCATCATCGGCGCGGAAACCATGAAAATAATCAGCAGAACCAGCATGACATCCACCAGCGGAGTCACATTGATCTCCGCCGCCAGCCCTTTGCGGCTCTTGCCGCCGACAGACCCCATTCCCATCGCTTTTGAATGCTTGGTTGATGTTACTTTCTGGTCAGCATGTCGCGTTCAATCAGATTGAGAAAATCGAAAGAGAAATTTTCGATGTCTGATTGAAAGTCTGCCACCTTGTTAGCGTAGAAATTGTAGAAGATAACTGCGGGAATGGCCACGGCCAAGCCTGCTGCTGTCGCCACCAGTGCTTCGGAGATGCCGGGTGCGACCACGGCCAATGATGCGCTGCCCCGTGCGCCGATCTCCTGAAAGGAGACCAGAATGCCCCAGACCGTGCCGAAGAGGCCGATGAAGGGGGTCGCGCTGCCGGTGGTGGCGAGAAAGGCCAACGAACGCTCCAGTCGCTCAATTTCGATGAGCTGGGCCTTGCGCACCGCCCGTTTGAGGTTGTCCATCACCGCCAGCTTGGTCTGGAGTGTCTCCTGCTTTTCCGCAGGCTGCTGCCCCGCGCTGCGGGCCGCGCTGATTTTGCGCAGCTCGTTGAAACCGGAAACAAAGACTGCTGCCTCCGGACTGAGAGACGCAGCTTTGGCGGATTCGTAGGCGTTGTTCAAAGTTTTTGACTCCCAAAAATCGGAGAGAAAGTCTTCCGACGCTTTTCTGGAGCGGGAGAACAGAAGATGTTTGGCGATGATGATCCACCACGAGACCACCGAGAAAAACAGCAACGCAAGCATGACCAGCTTGACAACAAGGCCAGCATGAGCCAGCATGCTAAAAACAGAAAGATCCACGAAACCAGCTCCTGAACCGAACAACTTCTTTGATTTTTCATTTATATTCCGCCAGTCGGGTGCCTTGGCCAGATACTCCTGAGAAACAGACAAGCAAGGCGGAACGCTCCTGCCAGATTATAACGGCTTTTGGCGGTCATGTCGACCCACAACTGAATTGCTTCAGATGCGGTTTTCGTCAAGGCACAAAGGAGTTTTGACTTTGCATGACTGGGCGGAGATGTTATGCTTCCGGAAGTCCGCCTCTGCTGCGGCGCAGTGCCCGCGATCAATTTTTTTATGGCATGACGATGAAAATAACACGTGAAGAAGTGAAGAAAACCGCTATGCTGGCCCGGTTGGAGCTAAACGGCGAGGAAATCGGACGAATCACCGCGCAGCTGGATAATATCCTTAGTTATGTGGCGAAATTGGATGAGCTGGACACCTCCGGCGTTCCGGCTGAACCTCATTTCTTCGGAGAGGCCAACGCCTTTCGCGAGGACGAGGAGTGGCCTTCGCTGCTGCGGGAGGCGGCTTTGGCCAACGGTCCGCATCATAACGACGCAGCCTTTGTTGTGCCGCGAGTCATTGGCTAGACCTCTTGCATAAATTGAGCCAGTCAGTGCGCCCTGTGTGAATGAAAATCTTTTGCCCGGCCCATTTGCGGCTCAGGCAAGAGCGTTTGAAGAATATTATGGCTGGCTTGTCCGTCGCAACGGCCTGTTCACCGTTTGAATCGTCCCAAACTCAATTGAAATTGCCCTGATTCACACTTAAACCGTCCCGTTTTCGATTGAAATCGTCCCGATTCACACTTGAATCACTCCGGTTTCAATTGAAATTGCTCCGATTTAAATGTGAATCGTCCCGGTTTCAATTTGAATCAAGGCGATTTAAATTGAAATCGGCCTGATTTAAATCGAAAACGGCCCAATTTCAATTGGAATCGGGGCAATTTAAGTGTGAATCGCCTCGGTTTCAATGTGAATCGGGGCAATTTAAATGTGAATCGTCCTGATTCAAGTTTAAATCAGGACGGTTTAAAC
>NZ_JBLWEP010000071.1:0-11265 GCF_048287355.1 Candidatus Electronema sp. TJ | reverse complement strand
AGGGGCGATTCGCGAACCGCACCTACAGAGGCATTCGGTCGCAGCTTGGTCGGACGCTTGGTCGCAGCATGCTGCGACGCTTGGTTCCAGCATGCTGCGATGCTTGCTCCCAGCATGCTGGGAGTTTAGGTCCCAGCATGGTCGGAGTTCAGGTCCCAGCATGCTGCGACGTTTGCTCCGACCATGCTCGGACTGCTTGGCTTCGCCCGCAGCGGCTGGCGGCCTCCGCAGGTGCGGTTCGCGAACCGCACCTACAGAGGCGGCGCGGTCGCATGTGCTGCCGCAAAACGGAGCAGCTCGCTTTCGCTGAACGCTCCGCCGCTGGCGCGAACCTGCCGGGT
This sequence comes from Candidatus Electronema sp. TJ, assembly GCF_048287355.1. Taxonomy (NCBI): domain Bacteria; kingdom Pseudomonadati; phylum Thermodesulfobacteriota; class Desulfobulbia; order Desulfobulbales; family Desulfobulbaceae; genus Candidatus Electronema; species Candidatus Electronema sp. TJ. The sequence continues at coordinate 10,924 of NZ_JBLWEP010000071.1, read as the reverse complement.
CAATTGTCTGATTTCATGCTCCTCTAAGTGCAGGCCGTGCTTTTCCAGCTGAAGCGCCACAGCCCTGAAACCAGTCTTGCTGCCGAAGCGCAGGCTGCGCTGGCCGCCGACCCGCTCCGGCGCATACGGCTCGTAGGTCTCTGGGCAGACGGCCAGCCCATGCTGGTGCAGGCCGCTTTCGCAGGTGAATATCTCCGCGCCAACAAGGGGATGGCTGGCGGCGATGCTCCGGCCTGCTGCCTCAGCCACAGTCTGGCAGAGCGCGGGCAGATGCTCAGGCTTGTAGCGGCGGTTGCCCAGCACTAAGGCGAGATACCCGGCGGCCTCTTCTAAACGGCAGCAGCCCGCCCGCTCGCCCAGGCCCAGCACTGCCGCGTCAAGGCTGATTGCGCCTGCCTCCAGCGCGGCGATGGAATTGGCTGTGGCCATGCCGAAATCATTGTGGCAATGCACCCCGACCGGCAGGCTGACCGCGTCCTTCACAGCCCGCACCAGCTTGCGCATTGTGCTTGGCGAGCAGATGCCGACCGTGTCTGCCAAGCGGACGCGCCCTGCCCCGCTGGCTGCGGCAATCGTGGCCAGCTCGATGACAAAGCCCAGCTCGGCCCGCGAGGCATCTTCCAGCCCGACAGAAATGTGCGCAATGCCCAGTGACAAGGCCAGCCGCACTGAACGCGCCAGCGTCTGCCGCGCCCAGCTGCGGTCTTTGCGCAAACGCTCGCGCAGGTGGCGGTCAGAGGCGGGCAGCGAGAGCGAGAGGAAATCAGGGTTGCAGGCCGCCGCAAAGGCGATGTCCTCATCCTTGCAGCGGCACCAGAGGGCAAGCCTGCACCTGCTGCCAACGATTGCGCGGGCTTCTTTGACTGATTCCGGCAGCCAGCCATGCAGCGGCGAGGCCGCGCCCAGCTCAATCTCGTCCACGCCTGCCTGCGCCAGCCCGGCAATAATGCTCCGGCGGGCTGCGGCAGTGAAGCGCACGCCCGGTGCCTGCGCTCCTTCGCGCAGGGTGCTGTCTATAATCTGAGGAGGCTTCATGCGCTGCTTGGCTGAGAGGACGATGCTGACAAAAACGGCATCATGCAGCAAGGAGCATTCAAAAGATGTGCCAGTTTTGACAAATTCGGCGCATGCCGGATGACTGCATGGAATCACGCTGCTTCTTGCAGGCAATGCAGCAGGCTGCCTGCGCCTCGCCTTACAATACCGCGTAAAAGAGCGCTGCTGGGCAGACAAAATTGTGCAATGGCGTTTGGCCGGGGTCCGTGCCCGTCTGAAGAACGAAGCCGCTGCTTGGTTCCATCTCCCAGCGCAAAGAGAGGCAGTCCGTCTTTCCATACTTCATAAAGGTGGCCGCTCCACCTTATTGTAGACTTTTCTGCAAAAGGGTTTCCGCAGCTGCGTGAGCCTCTCTCCTGACATTTCTGCAAAGTGTAGCCCAACCAGCCGGAATAGCGGCTTTTCTTTTTCTCCAGCCCAGCTTGGCACGGGCCTTGCTTTACTCATGGCAAAGAACACGCAGCACTGACACGGAGCATTCCGGGACATCCTATAGAACACAGGAGGAACACGAAGATGAGAAAGGTGGCTATCTACGGCAAGGGCGGCATCGGCAAATCCACGACCACCCAGAACACGGTGGCTGGACTGGTGGAGATGGGCAGGAAGGTGATGGTCGTGGGCTGCGATCCCAAGGCGGACTCAACCCGCTTGCTGCTCGGCGGCCTGGCCCAGAAGTCGGTGCTCGACACCCTGCGGGAAGAGGGCGAGGATGTGGAGCTGGACGACATCCGCAAGAAGGGTTACGGCGGCACCTGGTGCGTGGAGTCAGGCGGCCCGGAACCAGGCGTGGGCTGCGCCGGACGCGGCATCATCACCTCCATCAACATGCTGGAGTCGCTGGGCGCCTACAACGAGAGCGAGAAGCTGGACTACGCATTCTACGACGTGCTTGGCGACGTGGTCTGCGGCGGCTTCGCCATGCCTATCCGCGACGGCAAGGCCGAGGAGATCTACATCGTCTGCTCCGGCGAGATGATGGCCATGTACGCTGCCAACAACATCTCCAAAGGCATTATGAAGTTTGCCCAGACTGGCGCAGTGCGCTTGGGAGGACTGATCTGCAACTCCCGCGCTGTGGACAATGAGAAGGAGATGATCCAGAAGTTTGCCGAGAAGCTGGGAACCCAGATGATCTGGTTCGTGCCAAGGAACAACGATGTGCAGCGCGCCGAGATCAACCGCAAGACGGTCATTGAATGGAATCCTGCCGCCGAGCAGGCTGATGCCTACCGGGGACTGGCCAAGTCCATTGACCAGAACAAGATGTTCGTCGTTCCCAAGCCGCTGGAGATCGAGGAGCTGGAGAAGCTGCTGATGGATTACGGGCTGATGAACTGATGCAGGCCGACGCACGGTGACGGCAGGGGCAGGCCCCCGTGCCTGCCCTTGAATGCCAAGGGCGACCACAGGGGGTCGCCCCTACAGAACAACGACTATATCAGGAGACATATACCATGCTGATGATCAGAGCAATAGTACGACCGGAGAAATCAGACGAAGTGCTGGCCGCCCTCATGGACGCGGGCTTTCCGGCAGTGACCAAGTATTCCGTGGCCGGACGCGGCAAGCAGCGGGGCATCAAGATAGGTGACGTGACCTATGATGAGATACCGAAAACCATGCTGATGATGGTGATCAAGGATGAGGACAAGGACTTTGTCATCCAGACGGTCATGGACACGGCCCGCACCGCCGGCAAGGGTGCCTTTGGCGACGGCAAGATCTTTGTCAGCCCTGTGGAAGAGGTGTATACGGTCAGCTCCGGCCAGAAGGAGAGCTGATCATGAAAGAGGTGATTGCGGTGGTTCGCATCAATATGATGAACCAGACGAAAAAGGCACTGAGCGACGCGGGCATCGCCGCTTTCTTCGCCCACGAATGCCAGGGACGGGGCAAGGGCTTTGTCAATCCCAAGGTGCTGGAAGGCGTGGATCAAGGCTATGAGGAAGCCGCTTCGGTGCTGGGCGAGAAAGGCAAGCTCTATCCCAAGCGCATGGTGACGGTGGTGGTTGAGGACGAGCAGGTTGAGGACGTGGTGCAGGCGGTTATCGCAGTGAACAAGACCGGCAAACCAGGCGACGGCAAAGTCTTTGTGCTGCCGGTCATGGACGCGGTGCGCGTCCGCACTGCTGAGAAGGGCGCAGCAGCCATAGTCTGAAGACTCTACTGAGGGAGGAAGGAACGAGATGACAAAGAAAGCAACAGCGCCGATGGCACCTGAGAAGGTCAAGGCGGAGCTGCTGGCCCAATACCCGCCAAAGGTTGCGAGAAAGCGGAGCAAGCAGATCATGATCAATGAGGCGCTGGAGAACGGCACCCCGGAGATCACGGCCAACGTGCGCACCATACCAGGCATCATCACCATGCGCGGCTGCACCTATGCTGGCTGCAAGGGTGTCATCATGGGGCCCACAAGGGACATCGTCAACCTGGTGCATGGCCCGATCGGATGCAGCTTCTATGCTTGGCTGACCCGCCGGAACCAGACAGATCCTGGCCCGGAAGGACCAGACGGTGAGAACTTCATGATGTACGCCTTCTCCACCGATATGCAGGATCAGGATATCATCTTCGGAGGAGAGAAGAAGCTGGCAGCGGCGATTCAGGAGGCCTACGACCTCTTTCATCCCAAGTCCATTGCCGTGTTCGCCACCTGCCCAGTCGGGCTGATTGGCGACGACATCCACGCGGTGTCGCGGAAGATGAAGGAGAAGTTCGGTGACTGCAACGTGTACGCCTTCAGCTGCGAAGGCTACAAGGGCGTAAGCCAGTCAGCCGGGCATCATATCGCCAACAACCAGGTCTTCCGCCATATAGTCGGCGAGGATGACCGGCCTGTGGAAGGCAAGTACAAGATCAGCCTGCTCGGTGAGTACAACATCGGCGGCGACGGCTTTGAAATAGACCGGATACTGAAGAAGTGCGGCATCACCAACATTGCCACCTTCTCCGGCAACAGCACCTATAAACAGTTTGCCACAGCCCACCAGGCAGATCTGAACTGCGTCATGTGCCACCGCTCGATCAACTATGTGGCGGACATGATGGAGACCAAGTTCGGCATACCCTGGATCAAGGTGAACTTCATCGGTGCCAAGGCCACAGCAAAGTCCTTGAGAAAGATAGCTGCGTACTTCGAGGACGCTGCGTTGATTGCCAAGGTTGAAGAGGTGATTGCCGAGGAAATGCCTGCGGTTGAGGAGGCGGCCAAAGCTGCTTTGCCGCATACGGAAGGCAAGAAGGCGATGATGTTTGTGGGCGGCTCGCGGGCGCATCACTACCAAGAGCTGTTCAATGAGCTTGGCATGAAGACCATCTCCGCCGGATATGAGTTCGCGCACCGCGACGACTACGAGGGCCGCAGGGTTCTTCCCACTATTGAAGTGGATGCGGACAGCCGGAATATCGAGGAGATTGAAGTAGAGGCCGATGCTGTGCGCTTCAAGCCGCGCAAGACAGCGGAAGCCATGCAGGCCTTGGAGCAGAAAGGAGTTAAGTTCAAGGATTACGAGGGGCTTGCCCCGGACATGGAAGCAGGCACGCTGATCATCGACGACCTTAATCAGCATGAGGCGGAAACCTTGGTCAAGCTGATGAAGCCGGACATATTCTGCGCAGGCATTAAGGAGAAGTTCTCCATCCAGAAGCTGGGCGTGCCCATGAAACAGCTGCACAGCTACGACTCTGGCGGCCCTTATGCAGGCTTCCAAGGCGCAATCAACTTCTATCAAGAGATAGATCGCCTTGTGAGCAGCAAAGTCTGGTCTTATATGAAAGCACCGTGGCAGGAGAACCCGCAGCTCTCTGGCGCGTACGTGTCGCAGTGAATTGCAGCTGGGCAGGCCACCGTGCCTGCCCAGCATGTGGCGGAATAAGACGCGAGGGCGAAAGATGTTTCGCTCCTGTACTGGCCGTTCAAACACCGTAGGGGCAAAAAATCTTTTGCCCTTGTCGGTATCACCTGAATGCTGTTTGGGCGAAAGATGTTTCGCCCCTACGGCAGGCTGCATAAAGGTACCTAGGCAGCTTGATCAAAGGTACCTAGGTATCTTCACCTAAGGTACCTAGGTATCTTAGACAGAAGTACGGAAGCATCTCTGCATGAAGACGCATCGAGGCAGCGCATAGGCCGCCCTTGCAGAAAATCGACAAACACGAGGCAAGAAAATGCTCTTACGACATACACCGAAAGAAATCACTGAGCGCAGCGCCTTGACCATCAACCCGGCCAAGACCTGCCAGCCCATCGGGGCGATGTACGCCGCTCTTGGCATCCATGGCTGTCTGCCGCACAGTCATGGCTCGCAGGGCTGCTGCGCGTATCACCGTTCCGCGCTCACCCGGCATTACAAGGAGCCGGTCTCGGCAGCAACCAGCTCCTTCACCGAAGGCTCGTCGGTCTTTGGCGGCCAGGCAAACCTGATGCAGGCCTTCAGCAACATCTTCTCGGTCTACAACCCGGAGATTGTCGCTGTCCACACCACATGCCTGTCTGAGACCATTGGCGAGGACTTGCCGCAGATCAGGAAGAAGGCGATTGCTGAAGGCAAGATACCGGAAGGCAAGTACGTCATAGGCGCAGCCACGCCCAGCTATGTTGGCTCGCATGTGACCGGCTTCTCAAACATGGTCAAGGCCATGACGGATCTGGCTGAGCCGACCGGTAAGAAGAACGGCAAGGTCAACCTGATTCCAGGCTGGGTTGAGCCCTGCGACATGGAGGAGCTGAAGCGGCTGAGCAAGCTGATGGGCGTGAGCACGATCATGTTCCCAGACACCTCAGGCGTGCTCAACACCCCTCTGACCGGGGAATACAAGATGTTCCCGGACGGCGGCGTGACCATAGCTGAGCTGAAGTCCACTGCGGACTCTGTCGGCACCATCGCTCTTGGCGAGTGGTGCTCGGCTGATGCGGCCCGCGAGCTGGACAGTGCCTACAAGGTGCCCTGCAAGGTGCTTGACATGCCTTTCGGCCTCAAGGCCACAGACCGCTTCATTGACGCGCTGCGGAGCATGGCTGGGGTGACTGTGCCGGAAGAGATCATGGTCGAGCGAGGCCAGCTGGTTGATTTGATCTCGGATATGCACCAGTATTTCTACCATAAGAAAGTGGCCTTGGCAGGAGACCCTGATCAGCTCATCGCTATGACTGAGTTCCTCGTCTCTATTGATATGCTGCCGGTGCACATAGTCACAGGCACGCCAGGCAAGAAGTTCGAGAAACGGATCAAGGAACTCACGAAGGACATGCCCTGCCCAGTGAATGTCCGGGCCAAAGGTGACTTCTTTCTTCTGCATCAGTGGATAAAGAATGAGCCGGTTGACCTGCTGGTCAGCAACAGCTATGGCAAGTACATTGCGCGGGACGAGGACGTGCCTTTCATGCGCTGGGGCTTCCCCATACTTGACCGGCAGGGACATCAGTACTTCCCCACCGTGGGCTATAAGGGCGGCCTGCGTCTTCTGGAGAAGATACTGAACCTCCTCTTGGACAAGAAAGACCGCGACGACGCGGAGAACAAGATGGAGCTGGTGCTGTAGGCAGGAACAAAGAAAGCGTGCTGAGACAAAGGCAGAGCCGCGAGGCTCTGCCTTTTGCTTTCGGCTGGAGCAAAAAGAAAAGCCGCCATGCAGGCGGCTTTGGTGGTGCGGGATGTCAGAAGCAAGGCTCCCGCAGCGGCGGAGATCCTGCTGCGGAAAAGGCTGCGGCAAGGAAAGGCCGGAGCTGGAAGGACGGCATCATTGGCCTCCCTTGCTCCAGTCCCTGCTTTTATTTCACCAGATTGCCTATTCTTCCCCAGCGGATGGAAGCGAAGCGGTCAACTGAAAACAGCTGCTTATTTTTATCCGTGTCCCACGACCAGTAGAGGATGAAGGCCTTGCCTCGCACTGCCTCCAGATCAACAAAGCCCCAGAAGCGGCTGTCGTAGGAGTTGTCGCGGTTGTCGCCCATGACAAAGAGCTTGCCTTCCGGCACGGTCACCGGGCCGAAGTTGTCGCGGGGCCCAGCCGAGGCAGGGATGATCCGCTCCTCTTTGAACTGCCCGTAATCTTGATCACCAGCCAGAGGCTTGCCGTTGATGAAGACCTTCTTGTCTTTAATCTCCACCGTCTCACCACCCACGGCAATAACCCGCTTGATGTAGTCCACATCAGGCTCTTTCGGATACTTGAAGACAATGATGTCGCCGCGCTTCGGCTCCTTGACCGGCACCAGCACCTTGCCGGTGAAGGGCAGCTTGATGCCGTAGATGAACTTGCTCACCAGCAGATGGTCGCCAATCTGCAGGGTCTCCAGCATCGAGCCGGAGGGAATCTTGAAGGCTTGGACGATGAAGGTGCGGATGAAAAGGGCGAGCACCACGGCGATGAGTATCGCCTCAATGTACTCGCGGATGATTGATTTGCGCATGATGGGCAGATGCTTGGATGGTGGATGAGAGGGAACTGCATTCCGCCTGCGGCGAAAGCAGAAAGAGAGATAGCCGAAAAGCGGATAAACTTCAAGCGGCAACTGCGCATGGCCGCAGTTTGGATGGAGGGAATACCCCTGCGTCTGCTATAATGGCCGAAACTGCGCGGCCTGCCGCGCCCGTATTGACCACAAAGGAGGAGACCTGATGCTGCATTACGAGACACCCGCCTCGCTAGAGGCTGACATCCGCCGCTTTGAGCAGGACTTGGCCGAGTTCCGCGCCGGACGGCTGCACGAGACCGCCTTCACCGCCAAGCGGGTGAAGATGGGCATCTATCTGGAGAGGAATTACACGACCTACATGTTCCGCATCCGCTGCGCAGGCGGAATTCTCACGCCGCATCAGCTGGCTGCGGCTGGCGAGCTGGCCCGTAAATACGGCGACAGCCGGGTGCATGTCACCACCAGAGCTGAGATTCAGCTGCACGGTGTGCCGGAGGAGCACCTTGTCCTCGTCCTGCGGCTGCTGCGCGAGGCCGGACTGTCCAGCCTTGGCGGCGGCGGCAACACTGTCCGCAACATCGTCGCCAACCCGGACTCCGGCATCAGTCCAGCGGAGGTCTTTGACGTGCAGCCTGCTGCCTTGGCTCTGACCAGCCGCATGTGCGCCGAGCCGGACAGCTGGGATCTGCCGCGCAAGATCAAGACCGGCTTCACCTCGCGCCCGGACGACGCGGCTTTCATCCTCGTGCAGGACATCGGCTTTATCGCCTGCCTGAACGCGGCAGGCGTGCGAGGCTACCAGCTCTATGCGGGCGGAGGACTGGGAGCCAAACCCAAGCCCGGCATCCTGCTGCACGACTTCCTGACCGAGCCGCAGGTCTACCATGCAGTCAGAGCGATCAAGAACATCTTTCATGCCCACGGCAACCGCAAGAACAAGCACCGCAGCCGGCTCAAGTTCCTCATCCACGAAGATATGGGCGAGGCAGCCTTCCGCAAGCTGTACGAGGAGGAGTTTGCCAAGGTGCTGGCCCAAGGCACGCCAGGCTTGCAGGTTATGCCGATAGACAATGCCGCCAACCAGCAGCGTAGGTTTGATCTTATCCCGCTGGCCGAGGCTGCGCCCGGCTTTGCGCTCTGGCGCGAGCGGCATGTCAGCAGGCAGAAGCAGGCTGGCCTCTGCGCTGTCCGCCTGCCCTTGCTGCTGGGTGATCTGTCGCCGGATGACTGCCTGCGCCTGACAGAGTTCCTCCAGCACTTTGGCGCGAACACGCTGCGCTGCGGCGCAGACCAGAACCTCTATCTGCGCAACATCCCGGAGCTGTTCCTGCCCAATCTGCACAGCGTGATCGCCGCCTGCGCAACCCTGAGCGGCAAGCCGGTCATCTACGCCAATCTTGTCCCCTGCACCGGGGCGCAGACCTGCCAAGTAGGCATCAACCGGCCACGGCCTGCGGCGCAGGCCATCTTCAAGGCGTTAGACAAGGCGGACTTCCCTCTGCCTGATGACGTGCAGATCCGCATCAGCGGCTGCCCCAACGCCTGCGCCTGTCACTGGCTGGGTGACCTCGCCTTTCATGGCAAGGTGCGCCATGTGCAGGGCCGTGCTGTGCCAAGCTACAACGTCCTTGGCAACGGCGGCCTCAGCCACGGCCAGCTCAGGCTGGGCGAGACAGTCGGCTGGGTGCACGCCTACGATCTGCCCCGCTTTGTGGTTGATGCACTGCGTCTCCGCGCCGCGCATCCGGCGCAGAGCTTCAGCAGCTGGTGGAGCAGCGGCGGCAAAGAGGCCGTCGCCGCCCTTTGCGCGGAGCAGTACAACCAGCTGCCGTCCTTTGAGGAGGACAAGAACTACTACTTTGACCACGGCGCAGAGCAGCTCTTCTCAGTCAAGGACTTGGGCCGGGCCGAGTGTTCAGCAGGCATGTACGACATGATCGAGGTGGATGAGAAGGAGCTGCGCAAGCGGCTGCGCGAGCTGGAGAGCGGCAATGTGACCGAGACTGTGCTGCGCGAGCTGGTCTTCCGCTCGGCCCGGATGCTCTTAGTGACGCGGGGCGAGGAGGCGCGGAGCGAGGAGGAGGCTGCGCAGCTTTTCATCAAGCACTTCATCGACAGCGGACTTGTCAGCACTGCGTACCGCCTGCCGGTGGAGCTGCTCAGCGCAGGCCGCGAGCTGTGCCAGCACGCAGAGCAGGCCGCCGCGCTTGGCCGGGCCATGCTGGCACTCTATCAGCGCATGGACAGCACCATGCGCTTTCCTGACGAGACCGCCGCGCCTGCCGAGCCAGCCCAGTCCGCAGCAGCCTCCCAGCCGCAGGAGACGCAGCGGCAGCCTGACCGCCGCAAAGACCTGAGCGGGGTGAAGTGCCCGCTCAACTTTGCCCGCACCAAGGTGCTGCTGGCTGACATGGTGCCTGGTCAGCTCTTGGAGATCATTCTAGATGACGGCGAGCCGATAGAGAACGTGCCAGACTCACTGCGCTCAGAAGGCCACCGCATCCTCAGCCAGGAACGGCGCGGCAAGCAGTGGACTGTGCTGATCGAAAAGAGCTGAGGCGGAAGGTCCTTATCTCCTCAGCAGCAGCTTGTACACCGGCGTGAGCACAGGGGCAAGGTCAGGATCGGCAGCGGCAAGCCGCATCACGCTGGCCTTGCCGCCGTCGCTCCCGTCCTGATAGGCGACACAGGGTGCGCCGCTGCTGTCAAGAGCAAGGCTGAGGTGCATGACTCCGTCTGCTGAGAATCCCTGCCTGCCGACCTGCTCCCAATCTGTTCCGTTGAAGCGCATCATGCTGGCCTTGCCGCTGCTGGCTTCGTCCCTGTACACCACACAGGGCGCGCCGCTGCTGTCAAAGGCCAAGCCAGTGCTGACAGCGATATCTGCTGAGAAACCCGCCTCCCCGACCTGCTCCCAGTTTGTTCCGTTGAAGCGCATCACGCTGGCCTTGTAGCCGTTGGCAGCATCCGCATAGGCGACATGCGGTGCACCTGCCGCATCCACGGCCAAGCTGATCTCCCAAGCCGTGTCAGGCGTGAAGCCGACCGGCCCGACCTGCGTCCACTGGCTGCCGTCAAAACGCATCACGCTGGCCGCCTGCCCGCTTCCGGTCTCATCGGTATAGGCAAGATAAGGCATCCCGGTGCTGTCTACGACCAAGCTGAGATGCTCCGCCTTTTGCGACGTGAAACCTTGCTCTCCAACCTGCTCCCAGTCTGTTCCGTTGAAGCGCATCACGCTCGCTTTGCTTGCTGCGGCCAAGTCTGTGTAGGCAAGCAGCTGCTTGCCGCTGCTGTCAAAGGCCAGGCTGACATCAAAAACCGCGCCCGGCGTGAAGCCAGCTGGACCAACCTGCACCCACTGGCTGCCGTCGAAGCGCATCATGCTGGCCTTGCCGCTGTTGTCACTATCATGATAAGCAACCTGCGGCAGACCGCTGCTGTCCA
>NZ_JBLWEP010000070.1:0-11326 GCF_048287355.1 Candidatus Electronema sp. TJ | reverse complement strand
GCATTCCCTCAACGCCCGAACTTCGCCTTCAGCGCGGCCTGCACATGGGCCGGAACCATGCCGCTGATGTCCCCGCCGTGCCGTGCCGCGTCCTTGATGATCGAGGAGCTGATGTAAATCCAGCGGAAGCCGGTCATCAGGAAGACCGTCTCCACCCGTCGTTCCAGCTTGCGGTTCATCAAGGCGAGCTGGAGTTCGTAATCAAAATCAGAGACCGCCCGCAGGCCACGGATAATGGCGCAGGCGTTTTTGCGCATCGCATAATCCACAATCAGGCCGCTGGCCGTGTCAATCTCCACGTGCTCATTGGCCGTGAAGCACTGCCGAATCATGCTGATCCGCTCCTCCAAGCTGAAGAGCGGGTTTTTGGCCGGATTGAGGGCGATGGTGACGACCACGCGCTCGAACATCCGCAGCGAGCGTTTGATGATGTCAATATGCCCGTTGGTTATGGGATCAAAGGTGCCGGGATAAACGGCGATGCTCATTGCCCCGGCTCCTCTGTCCGCCGGTAAAACCAAAGGCCGGTTTCGCCGTAGCTGCGCTGATCAGTCAGCCGCAGACTGCCGCACCGTTCAGGCAGGCGGGCGTTTTTGCGCTCCTCGGCGATCAGCAGGCCGCTTTCCTTCAGCAGATCGCTTCCCGCCGCCGCCGCAGTCTTTTCCGCCAATTTTTTTTCATAGGGAGGGTCGAGAAAAATCAGATCAAAAAGCATTCCGGCTGGCAGGCGGTTTTTCAAGCGGGCAAGGCTGTCGGGTTTAGACAAATCAAGCTGAAGCAAGGCGGTGCTGGCTCCGGCGGCGCAGCGGCTGAGGCTGTCTTGAATAAGCTGCAACGATGTCTTGGACAGATCGGCAAAGACCGCCGCCGCCGCTCCACGGCTCAACGCCTCCAAGCCGAAGGAGCCGGTGCCTGCGTACAAATCCAGCACCGCGCTGCCGGGAATTTCCGCCGCGATGATGCTGAAGAGCGCCTCGCGCACCCGGTCGCTGGTGGGGCGGATGAGCGTGCAGCCGGATTTGGGGCTGCTTATGCTGCGGCCTCGCGCTGTTCCTCCGGTGATGCGCATCAATCAGGCTGCATCCGGCGGCTGGGGCTTTTGCCGCACCAACTCGTACAGCTCCATCACCAATCCAGAAGCGGCGTAGCAGAGGGCAAGAATGAAGAGGGTGACAGGCGGCTCAAAGGCGAGAATCATCAGAAAAAGAATGATGCCGACCATAACTTGAAAACGCCGCTCGCGGGGAATGTGGACTTTCTTGAAGCTCCGGTATCTATGGTTGGAAATCATCAGGTAGGAAAGCAGATAGACCAGCAGCAGGATGGAGATATGCCGGACAGTGCCTTCCGCGCCTAAATGACGGGAAAACATCACCGCTGTGGCCACGGCTCCGGCAGCGGCAGGGCAGGGCAGTCCAACGAAATCATAGTTTTTCTTTTTGTCCGGCTGCGGCGGCGCGGCGGCAAGGGTGTTGAAGCGGGCCAGGCGCAGGGCGGTTGTGGCGACATAAAGAAAAGCGGCCAGCCAGCCGTAGCGGCCATAGGGTTTCAAAGCCCAGAGATAGGCGAGCAAACCCGGTGCCACGCCGAATGAGACCATGTCGCAGAGCGAATCTAACTGCATCCCGAAATTGGAGGTTGCGCCGGTCATCCGGGCAACCCTGCCGTCCAAGCCGTCGAAAACAGCGGCGATAATGATCGCCACCGCTGCGGTGTAGAACTGGCCGTTGATTGCGGCGACCATTGAATAAAAGCCGCTGAAAAGGCTGGCGACAGTCAATGTGCAGGGAAGAAGAAAGGAGCGGTTCGGCTGAGGCAGTTCCATCATGGCGGCTCGCTGGCAGGGAAATCTGAGAAAGCGGACGGGCAACGCGGCCCGCGCAAGGCAATATTATACCGATGGAGCCGAGTTCTGCAACAGAATACGGCCCGGCTCAGAGCTGCTCGCGCAGCCAGCGTTCGGCCTGCGCCGGAGAGGGCAGCAGCCCCGCGCATTTGATCGCGCCGTTGATCATCAGGGCCGGGGTTTTGGTCACGCCGTGCCGCCCGATCTCGTCCGCGTCGTAAATCTGCTCCACATCCGCCGCTATGCCCAGCCGGTCGAGCAGTTCAATCAGCATGGCGTAAAGGCGGTTGCAGCTGACGCAGCCCGTGCCGAATATGCGGATGACCAAACCTTCTCCGCTGCCGGATTCCGTGCCGCAGTATTTGCGCCAGGCGGCCAGCAGAGATTCGCGGTACTGCGCCTCGCAGCCGGACGGGATGTAATTCTCCTCTTTAATCTTCGAGAAAAGAAAATCGGCAAGCTCCGTCTCGTCGATCTGCTGGCGGGCGGCGGCATACAAGGCGGCATCCAGCCCGACCAAGCCGACGCTGGCTTTGCCGATGCGGATGAAGCGGGAGGCAGGAGTGTCGTTCGTCAACGTGTTGAATAATGCGTTGCCGGAAAAACAGATTGTCCGCTCATTTGACCGGCTCCCATTCCGCGTCCTTTTTCCAGCTCAGATCGTCCTTTTTCAGCAGGCGGAATTCGCAGTTTGTGACCTGATCGCCGTTCAGAGTGATGATCACCATTTCCTGCCGCTCAGGATCCACCAGTTTACCGACCAGCGGCAGGCTGCCAAGCTGGCCTTGACGGCTTTCGGCGTACAGATATTCTTCCACGCCCGGCCCCACGGTGCGGCGGCCGTCCGGCTCGCCCAGATAGCGCATCACATCTTTGCGGGTGGATTCCCCTGCCTTGATCAGAGCTGCGTCCGAAGCCAGATGGCGCACCGGCTTGTAGGAGCAGCCGACAGGCAGGATAAGGCAGGCCAGCATTCCGATGATCATCCGCCGCATGACAGAAACCTCCGCTGAATGGGTTTGGGAAAAGACAGGCGGCTGAAGCGCGTTCAGCCAAAGATTGGAAACTATCTTACACGGTCAGCGGCAAAGGTTCAACATGGGGCTGCTGTTTTCATCCTGCTTCCGCTCCGGCATTTCCGCTTTGCAGTTGCGCGGCCCGTCCGCTCCGGGTACTCTCTCAGGAACGCTTCCGTCCCTTTCTTCTCAAACCCGCGATGCAGAAAACCCATCAGGCTGTGAGCGGCAACGGCTCGCCCTTGGCCAAATATCAGGATGTGCTGGTCGGCAGCCGCTCTTGGACCGCGTTGCTCTATTACGAGTGGTGCATGCTGCTCGGACCGCTGCCCGGAGCCGCCGGGATGCTCCTGCGGCAGCTCTTCTGGCCACGCCTTTTCGCTGAATGCGGCAAGAACTGCCTCTTCGCGCCCGGCATCACCCTGCGCCATCCAGGCCGCATCCGTCTCGGCTCGTCCGTGGTCATCAGCGAGGGCTGCATACTTGATGCGCGGCATGAAAGCGCGGCGGTTTCCATCACCCTCGGCGACAACGTGATTTTGTCCAGCAATGTCATGCTTTCCTGCAAAAACGGCACGATCAGCATCGGCAGCAACTGCGGCCTCAACGCCCAGGCTATTGTGCAGTCCACTAATGATTGCCCGGTTGTTATCGGGCCAGACTGCATCATCGGCCAGCGGTGTTTTATTGTTGGCGGCGGCAGCTACCGCCTCGACCGCATGGATATTCCTATCTGCGAGCAGGGTATTAAGAATGACGGTGGGGTGCGGCTGGAGGCTGATGTCTGGCTGGGCGGCAATGTTACGGTGCTGGGCGGAGTGACGATGGGCCAAGGCAGCGTTGCCGGAGCGGGCGCGGTGCTGACCAAGTCAGTTGCGCCATATACAATTTCAGCCGGTGTTCCGGCTAAGGTTATCAAAACTCGGACAGCGAGGCCGCAGGCATGAGCCGGACAGCGAAAAAACGGCTGCTGCTGACAGGCAAGATGCTTTTCAGCGGCACCTTGATGTTTCTGCTCTACCGGAAAATTCCGGCAGGCGAGCTGACTGCGCTGCTGGCCTCGCTGGATCTCCGCTTTCTGCCGCTGATTGTGGTGCTGCTTTTTCTTAACACAGCTGCCAGCGCATGGAAATGGCGGCTGTTTCTGCTTGCTGACGGGGTGAATATTCCGCTCCCGACACTGACTGTCACCTATTTGATCGGCAGTTTTTACAACCTGTTTCTGCCCTCGAACATCGGCGGCGACTCGTACCGGATTTACGACATCGCCAAAAAAAGCAGCAGCGGAGTCCGCTCCGTTGCCTCGGTTTTCGCCGACCGTTTTTCCGGCTTTCTCGCCTTGGTCATTCTCAGTCTGCTCTCCTCGGCGCAGGTGGCCCGACAGTTCGGCAATATTTTCTTTTTTCTCGGCCCGCTGCTGATTCTTCTGCTCCTGCTGGCCGTGCTGACCGCCTTGGTCAAGGAAAAACCGGTGCGGCTCTTTCTTGCCGCGACCCGCCTGAACCGCTTCCCGCTTCTTGTCAGCCTGACAGAGAAATTTTTCCTCTCCGTCCAGTGTTACGGGGCCGACCGCAGGCTGCTGCTCAAGGTGATGACCATCTCCTTCGCCTTTCAGCTCTCGGTGATCACCATCGTCTGGCTGCTGGCCCTTTCCCTCCATGCGCAGATATCCTTTTTTTATTTTAGTGCCTTTGTCCCGCTGATAACCTTGCTGGAGGCAGTGCCTATCTCGATCTTCGGCCTTGGCCTCCGCGATGCAGGCTACGTCTTTTTCTTCGGCTGGACCGGCATGACTGAGCTGCAAACTCGCTCGCTGGCTCTGCTCTTTTTCGGCGTGGCCGTGAGTTATTCCCTTATCGGAGGCATAGCCTATCTGGGCCGGACGCTCGCTGCCGCCAAGAAGGAAACAGGCGCATGATCAGCCGCAGCCATCTGCTCAACACCCTCCTCTCGCTCGGCGTTTCGCTGCTGCTGCTTGGCTTGCTGCTGAACTGGATGAGCAGCTCAGCGGAGCCAGCCCAGCAGCCGCGCCTGTTCTCTCTGCTGGCGGAGACCCTGCCGCTCTATGTCAGCCTCTATGTGCTGACCAGTCTCAGCCAAGCGTTTTTCCGCGCTCTCCGCTACCAGCTCATTCTTCGGCATTCCAGCGTCGGGACGGAAACACCGGGCATAGGGAGGATGTTCATAGTCACCCTGAGCCGGAACATGTTTGTGGACATGTTCCCTGCCCGCTTGGGCGAGCTGAGTTACATCGCCATGCTCAACCGGGGCTTCAAGGTCAGCGCGGATGCCTGCCTGTCCTCGCTGGCGATTTCCTTTATTTTCGATCTCATCGCCCTTGCTGTGCTGCTGCTTGGCATCATATGCTGGCAACTTGCGGCTGCGAATTTTCAGTCGTGGCTGATCGGCGTGTTTCTGATGATTCTCGCAGTCAGCGCGGTCGGCCTGTTCTTCCTTTTTCCTCTGCTGCATTGGTTCAGCGCGAAGCTGGCTCCGCTCCACGCCCGTCCTTGGGCAGCCAAGCTGGTGCAACTGACCGAAGACACCGCCGCCGCCCTTGATCAGGCCCGACGGGCGGGCATTGCGGGCTGGGTGCTGGCCCTTTCGCTGTCAGTGCGGCTGTTCAAATATCTTGGCCTGTATCTGCTCTTTTTCGGTGTTGCATCCGCCTCGTTCCCGCAAATGAGCAAGGAGCTGGCTGCCGTGTTGGTCGCCTTGGTCAGCGCGGAGGCGGGCAGTGCCATGCCAGTGCCGACATTCATGAGCTTCGGCACGTACGAGGCGGGCGGCGCATTGGCCCTGACCGCGCTGGGTGCGGCCAGCGCCGCCTCGGTGTTAGTCATGCTCGCCTTGCATATCTGGAGCCAAGCGGTTGATTACGCGCTGGGCATCGTCGCTGTCGTGCTCTTCATTTTCCTTGTCGGCAGGCAGAATGCCGCGCCAGCGGCACAGCGGAAAAAGTGGCTGCCGCCGCTGACCGCCTGCCTGTTCTGCGCCGGGCTTGCGGTCTTTGCTCTGCAAGCCCGCAACGTCAGCAAGATGGGTTCCTTCCGCCCGCCCAAGCCCGGCCAGCCGCTGCCAGCCGCTGAAGCAGAGTTGAAAGCGAATCCCATCCTTGCCAAACTGCGCGGTTTTGTCATCTGGAGCAGCAACCGCTTCGGCAACCACGATCTGGTCATGCTCACCTTGCCGGAGAGAAACCTGAGCCGACTGACCGACGACCCGCACAGCGACTATTTCCCCCGCATCTCGCCGGACGGCACGCAGGTGGTCTTCGCCCGCTCGCAGGAGCCGTGGGTCTCGCAGCGCAACAAATATCCGTGGGATGTCTGGCTGCTTGATCTGCCCAGCGGCGCGAGCCGCCTGCTGGCCAAGAACGGCAATATGCCCACCTGGTCGGCAGACGGCCAGAAAGTGTACTTTCAGCGGCAGGCGAACCAGTTTGTTGAATATGTCCTTGCCACAAAGAAGGAGACTGTGGTATTTGAAACAGGAAAGAACTTGCCGCTGTCTGCCTCAACGAATTTAGAAACGCCGGTCTGGAGCGAGGCGCGGCAGACGCTGGCGGTGACGATGCGGAAAAACGGTCCGGTGTACACCTGGCTGATCGGGCCGGACAGGACGGTGCGCGAGGTGAACGAAGGCTGCGAGCTGAACTGGTCGCCAGACTCCTCCTTCCTCTACCATGTCGGCCACAGCAAGAGCCGCCGCAATGTCTTCTACAAGATCAATCCCGACACGCTGGAGCGGGAGCTGTGGTTTGATTCACCAAGCGAATACAGTCACGAGTATTTTCCCAAGATTTCCAACACCGGCGAAGTGCTCGTCTACGGAGCCAGCACCGGCGGTCACGAGCACGACACAGCGGATTATGAAATCTTCCTCTGGCCGATTGGCTCGCCAATGAGCAATACGGCCAGACTGAGCTTTCATACCGGCAACGACAACTGGCCGGATGTGTTTCTATATTAATCATGTTGCATGACTGCCCCTGCTCTTGGCGGCGGCCTGCTCAAGAGGTCTGTTACCTCGCGGCAGGCTGGAGAAATACGAAGTGACAGCATGCTGCTGCCGTATGTGGCGGCAGGCTGTTGCTGCTGGTGGCCGCATGCTGCTGCTTGCAGTGGCAGCGTAGTGCTGCTGCGCCTTAGACCTTGGCACTGCAGGCGAAACCAGCAGGGCGATCATAAGGCCCGCCCCTTCACCGGCCCGGCATTGCTCCATTTGCGGCTTATGCAAGAGGACTTAAGACAAAAAACGAATGAAACTCTCCGTCGTCATCCCAATATACAACGAAGAAGAAAACATCAATCCGCTCTATGAGGAGTTGAAAGATGTGCTGCGAACCATTGCCTGCGACCACGAAATTGTCTTCGTGGACGACGGCTCAAAGGACAGCAGCCTTGCCTTGCTGGAGAACATTCAGCAGCAGGACAACAAGGTGGTGGTGGTCTCTTTCCGCCGCAATTTCGGCCAGACCGCCGCCATGTCCGCAGGTTTCGCCTATGCCAGCGGCGACGTGATCACGACCATGGATGGCGACATGCAGAATGACCCGCACGACCTGCCAAATTTTCTTGCCAAGATGGAGCAGGACGGTTGCGACTTGGTCAGCGGCTGGCGTTACAAGCGGCAGGATCCTTTCCTCAACCGCCGCCTGCCCTCAATGATCGCCAACAAGATTATTTCCATCGTCACCGGCGTGCATCTCCATGACTATGGCTGCACCCTGAAGACCTTCAGGAAAGAGATCACCCAAGGCATCAATCTCTACGGAGAGATGCACCGCTTCATCCCGGCCATTGCCAGCGGCGTGGGCGGCAAGATCGGCGAAATCCGCGCCAATCACCGGCCCCGGCGTTTCGGCAAATCCAAGTACGGCATCTCGCGGACGCTGCGGGTGGTGCTTGACCTGATGACCGTGAAGTTCCTGCTTAATTATGCCACCCGGCCCATCCATGTCTTCGGCATGATGGGCATGATCAGCGGCGGCCTTGGCTTCGCCATTGCCCTGATGATGACCATCCAGCGGACGTTTTTTCATGTGCCGATGTCTGACCGGCCTCTGCTCCTGCTGGCTGTGCTGCTCCTGTTCATGGGCATCCAGTTCATCTCCATCGGCCTGCTGGGAGAATTGCAGGTGCGCACCTACCACGAATCGCAGGGTAAGCCGATCTACGTGGTGCGCAAGGTGCTGGGCAGCAGGCAGGGCGAGCCGTGAGCGACAGGCTGGAGGCAGTCAACATCGTCATCCCCAACTGGAACGGGCTGCGTTTCCTGCCCGACTGCTTGGCCTCCATCGGGCGGCAGCAGTGTTTGGACTGGCGGATCACGGTGGTGGACAACGGCTCCACTGACGGATCGACCGAGTATCTGCGCAAGGCGCATCCGAATGTCCATCTCATCAGCCTGCCCGAAAACCAAGGGTTCAGCGCAGCGGTGAACGCGGGCATACTCAGCAGCTCATGCCCGTTCGTTTTTCTGCTCAACAATGACACAGAACTGTCCATGAGCTGCCTGCGGCGGCTGCTCACCGCCGCTCAAGACTTGCCGGACTTCTCCTTCTTCGCTCCTAGGATGCTTTGTTTCCATAACCGCGCAGTGCTGGATGGCGCAGGCGACGGCTACCTGCGCGGCGGCGCGGGCTACCGGCTCGGCACAATGGAGCTGAACAGCGGCGCGTACAGCCTTCCCGGGCCAGTATTCGGAGCCTGCGCGGGCGCGGCCCTGTACCGGCGCAGCCTCTTCGACAGCGTCGGTCTCTTTGATGAAGACTTTTTCGCCTATCTGGAAGATGTTGACTTCAACCTGCGCTTGAACCGTGCAGGCTGCAAGGGGTATTACGTTTCGGCGGCTAAAGTGTATCACATCGGCAGCGCAAGCAGCGGCTCCAAATTCAATCCCTTCACCATCAGGCTCTCCACCCGCAATTCCTTCTATGTGCTGCTGAAGCATTATTCCTTGCCGTTGTTCCTCCGCTTCCTGCCGATGATCTTGATCTACCAGTTCTGCTGGCTGCTGTTCACGATCAAAAAAGGGCAGTTCCGGGCGTACTGCATAGGTGCCTGCCAAGCTGTGGCGGCCTCTTGCAGGATGTGGAGAAAAGGGAAAGAGGTGCGCCGCCATGACCGCCTGAGCGAGAGGGATTTTGCCGCTGTCCTGCTTCAGGCCGAACGCGAAGCGGTGGAGTCCATCATGCGGCGGCGGCAGGAGCAGGGCAAGGACAACTGGCTGCTGCGGCTGTACGGATTTTTTTTCCTTTGAGCATCATGCGCCTCGATATGGCAAGCATCGCCCTCCGTCTGGTGCTGGCTCTTTGGCTGGCGGTGACTTTCGCCGCCTTGGCCGGGATGTGGCGGCTTTGGCTGGAGCGCGAGCGGGTGCTGTATCTCGGCAAGAGTATTGAGCAGCAGAGGGAGACAGTCTTGCAGCGGGCGGGTATTCCCCCAGAGCTGGCGCGGCAAACCGCCGAGCTGAAGCGGCGTTGGCCTGCGGATGTCCGCTATCAAGCTAAAGGCGACGCGAACGCACTCTCGTATGTTACGTATCTGCTCATTCCACGCATTCCGGCAAAAGACTCTGCCTATGTCCTCAGGGTGAAAGGGAAGGAGCTGACCGCAGCAGGCGGGCAGACCGTCCAGCCGGTTCCTGCGGATGCGCAGACGGCGGAACGTGCCACGCCGAAAGGACTGATTCTATCCTTCGCTGTCCTGCTGGGCTGGGCGGGGCTAATCCGTAAAATCTGGCGAGGACGCACCACGTGGCCCGAAGCCTTGGCCTTGGCCTGCCTGTTCTTCACCCTGCTGGTGCTGCCGACCCGCTTCTTCTTCCTTTCGGCCCAGCCAGCCTTTGGCGGGGCGATCATCCTTGCCTTGGTTGGCTGGGCGACGCTGCTGGCGAACGCGCTCCTCAGCATCATGCAGAAGAAAGACAAGGCGGCGCAGCCTGCTGTCAGCGTGAGCAGACTCGAGCGAATATTCTCCGGCGTGCTTCTGTTCATTATCGCCGCCGGAATGCTCTGGAGCTTCCTCATGGCGGTCGTTGTTGTGCCTGCCGATTGGGATGCATGGGCAATCTGGGGCAGCAAGGCCAAAGTGCTGGCTCTTGGCAGCGGGCCGCTGGAAGACGTGACCCGATTCGGTCATGCGGACTACCCGCTGCTCTGGCCGACTGTCTGGGCCTTTTCCGGCTGGCTCTCCGGCGGCTGGGAGGAGTGCTGGAGCAAAGGCTGGGGCGCGGTGTTCCTCCTGCTCTGCGTCTGGGAAATGAGCATCGCGGTCAGAGCGCGGAGCGGCAGCCGCAGTGCCGGACTGCTGGCTGCAGCCCTCTTTGTCTCTGTCCCCAATGTTCCGTTGATCGCCTCATGGGCTTACGCTGAGACCCCGATCTGGCTGATGATGACCTGCGGCTTAACCTGCTTCCTCCGCTGGCGGAGCGAAGAAGGCCGCCGGGCAGATGCTGTCCTTGCCGGACTGTTTGCTGCCGCTGCTGCGCACACAAAAAACGAGGGACTGCTTTTCGCGTTGCTGTTTAGCCTGCTGCTGCTCAGCGGGCGGCAGCGCAAAGATATCCTGTTCGCTCTGCTTGCCTTCACGCTCTGCTATCTGCCGTGGTTCTGGTGGTCGCGGCTGCATCTTAATTTTGAAGCCACAGGGCTGCTGCATCATTGGGATGCCGACGGTCTGCGCCGTGCGGCCAGCCGGATTGTTCCTGCCACGAAAGCGATTTTTGGTATGTGGAAGGATGTGCGGCAATGGAATATTGTCGGCGCAGGGATTTGTCTTGCCTTGATCGGCACATTGCTCAGGCGAAGGCCAGATGCAGCCCTGCTGCTCCTGCCGACAGGTCTTCTGACCGGTTATTTTGCGACCATTCTTTTTAATGCCAACGAGATATGCTGGGAGACAGGAACGACTTGGATCCGCCTGACTGTACAGACGCTGCCGCTTTTTTTAGTTTTGCTGGCAGCAAGGGAAGTTCGCAGTCCGTAAACACGCTTGCGCAGCGCAGCTGATCTGACGGCCAACGACTCTGTTTTTAGCAGCTTGAATGCCTCCTTAGGCGGAGGCATTATGGTGTCTCAGGCAATACCAGTCAATCTGACTGGTGTTCAGCAGACATCTTGATGCCTGTCTCCGCGTCGAATGGCTGCGCCAAGATGTGTTTGATGATGTAGAGACGAAAAATCTTTCGCCCTTGCTGCCTTGCGCAAGAGGTCTGATGCAACCCGGCGGCAAGGAGACTTCTTCCGGTCCGCTGCCGCTGTTCCGCGTCACGGTTTTGGTTTGGGAAAACGCATGTTCATCCCTCCTTGCGCTGCTGTGTGTTCTGCATCTGAGCTGCCCGCCCGCATCTGCTGCGATGCCGACATTGTTCCGATATTTTTTAATTTTTTCCCGGCGGAAATGCGTTTAAACCGTCCTGATTTAAACTTGAATCAGGACGATTCACATTTAAATTGCCC
>NZ_JBLWEP010000069.1:6548-11385 GCF_048287355.1 Candidatus Electronema sp. TJ | reverse complement strand
GCTTTGTCTGAGCTGATGACCATGCCGCCGTCGCCCAAGCAGCCAAGGTTTTTCGACGGGAAGAAGGAGAAGCAACCAGCCAAGCCCATTGAACCTGCTTTGCGCCACTGCACCGAGCCGTCTTTTTCTGGCATGGGATATTCTGAGCCAATCGCCTGCGCTGCGTCCTCCAGCACTGGGATGCCGTATTCCTGCGCCAAGGCCATGATTTTGCCCATGTCCGCGCATTGCCCAAAGAGATGCACCGGAATAATGGCCTTTATGTTCTTGCCCTTTTTGGCATCGTCGGCAAGCAGTTCGGCCATTTTGTCAGGATCAATGTTGAAGGTTGCCTCATCAACATCGGCGAAAACCGGCAAGGCCCCAACACGCAAAATCGCCCCGACTGTGGCGAAAAACGAATAGGGTGTGGTCAGTACGCGGTCGCCTGGCCCGATTTCCAATGCCATCAGGGACATCAGCAGGGCATCGGTGCCGCTGCTCACGCCAATGCCGAAGCCCGCGCCGGAATACGCGGCAACCTCCTCCTCCAGCCGCGTGACCTTGGGGCCAAGGATGTAGGTAGTGGAATCAAGCACCTCAGTGACAGCCCGAAGGATTTCGTCACGCAGGGCAGCGGTCTGCGGATGCAGATCCAGCAGAGGAACATTCATGTTTACCTCAACGACAAGAAATAACAAGGAAAAACCAGCTTAATACGGGCTGGAGCTTGAGGCAGGCGCATTTGGTTCAACATCAAGATAATCCCGGACATCGGGCAGTTCTTTTTCAAAAATAGCTCGCAGCTTTTTCAGCAGGTTGGCCTCAATCTGCCGCACCCGCTCCCGCGAAATCTTGAAGTGGTCGGCAATGTCTTGCAGGGTTTCCGGCTCGTCACTGAGCAGGCGGCTGTTGAGGATGACTTTTTCCTTCTCATTCAGCACGTCATCCACGTGGATGAGAATTTTGGCGATCCGCTCCCGCACCTCATTCAGGGCGACGATGTCCTCCACCGCCGGGCCGCTGGCCGGAAAGAACTCTTTCTGCTCTTCGTCCGAATCGCCGAGCACCGGGGCTTCCAAGGAGACATCCCAGCTGTCCATGCGCTGGCCCATCTCCACCACTTCACTTTCCTTGACCTGAAGCCGCTCGGCCAAGAGCTTGACATCTGGCTTGAAGCCCTGCGCTTCCAGCAGCTTCTTTTCTTTATTCAGACTAAAGAAGAGGCGGCGCTGGGTCTGAGTGGTGCCGATTTTCACCAAGCGCCAGTTGTCCATAATAAATTTCAGGATATAGGCGCGGATCCAGTAAGCGGCGTAATAGGAAAACTTCACGCCCCGGTAGGGATCAAATTTCTTCGTCGCCTGAACGAGGCCGACATTGCCCTCCTGCACCAAGTCCATGAAATTCTGCATCCAGTATTTCTGGAAGTCCATCGCCACCTTGACCACCAGCCGCAGATTGGCGGAGACAAGGCGGTAGGCGGCCTCCGGGTCGCCGGTCTCACGGAAACGGATGGCCAGCTCCTCGGTCTCCTCGCGGGAAAGCAGCTCATACTGGCTGATTTCCTGCAAATAACGGTGCAGGGCCGGGTTGCTGACCGCTGGCAGGTTCGCGTCATCACTGGGCGTGACCAGCGTCACCGGATAATACGGCTGCTCGTCTTCAGCTTCCGTCTCCTCCTCGCGGAGTTCTTCCTCTTCCTGAATATTCTCTTCGGTCTCGTCAATCATGGCTTCAGCTTACCGCATTCCGGCAGAAAATTCACGCATTGCGCAGGGAAAACAGGCCGCCGGGCCGGGTCCGCGCTCTATTGCTTGAAAAAGTTTCAAATTCAGTATATTTATACTGCCTTCCATCTGCCAGCGGCCAAGAATACCCCCTTTTCAGACAAGATACAAGAGAATATGAAAAACATCCGCAACTTCAGCGTGATTGCCCATATTGACCACGGCAAGTCAACGCTCTCCGACCGTCTCATTCAGCTTTGCGGCGTGATCACCGACCGCGAATTCCACGACCAGCTTTTGGACAACATGGACATCGAGCGGGAACGCGGCATCACCATCAAAAGCCAGACCGTGCGCCTGCCCTACAAAGCCAAGGACGGCCAGCAGTATGTTCTTAACTTGGTTGACACGCCCGGCCATGTGGACTTCAGCTATGAGGTCTCGCGGGCCTTGTCCGCCTGCGAAGGAGCCTTGCTGCTTGTTGACGCGGCCCAAGGCGTGGAGGCGCAGACCCTGGCCAACCTGTACCTGGCGATGGAGAACGATCTTGAAATCATCCCGGTGATCAACAAGATTGACCTGCCCGCTGCCGAGCCGGAGAAGGTGGCTCACGAGATCAGCCATGATCTCGGCCTGAGTTTGGAGACCGTGCAGAAATGCTCGGCGAAAACCGGCATCGGCGTGGAGAACATCCTTGAGGCCATTGTCAAGTATCTGCCCCCGCCGCAGGGCGACCCGGAGGCACCACTGCAAGCCCTGATCTTTGACGCGAAATACGACCCCTACCGGGGCACGGTCATTTCGGTGCGCATCGTCAATGGCACGCTCAAGCCCGGCGACACCATCGTCTTCATGCACAACGGTTCGGAATACAAGGTCGAGGAGGTGGGCTGGTTTCAGATCACCCGCAATCAGAAAGACATCTTGTCCGCTGGCGAGGTCGGCTATGTCATTGCCGGAATCAAAACCCTCTCTGATGCCAAGCCGGGCGACACCATCACCAGAAAGGACGCGCCTTGCGCTGTCGCCCTGCCGGGCTTCAAGGAAGTGCAGCAGGTTGTCTTCTCGTCCATTTACCCCATCTCCGCCGACGACTACGAAGAGCTTGCCGCTGCCTTGGAAAAGCTCCAGCTCAACGACGCATCCCTGACCTTCCAGAAGGATTCCTCAGCAGCACTGGGCTTCGGCTTCCGCTGCGGCTTCCTTGGCCTGCTCCATCTGGAGGTCATTCAGGAGCGCATCGAGCGCGAGTTCGACATCTCCATCATCCTCACTGTGCCTTCGGTCAAGTACCGCATCACCCTGCAAAGCGGCACCGTGCAGATGATCGACAACCCTTCGTATTTCCCTGATCCCAGCACCATCGAGCAGGTTGAGGAGCCGTTCATCAAGGCCAACATCCTCATCCCGGAACGCTACATGGGCGGCTTGATGAACCTCTGCGTGGAGAAACGGGGCGAGAACATCACCTACAACTACCCAACGCCGGGCCGGATTGAGCTGCACTGCGAGCTGCCCCTTGGTGAAGTCATCTACGACTTCTACGACAAGCTCAAGTCGCTCACGCAGGGCTACGGCTCCTTTGACTATCAGCTTATTGACTACCGGGCCAGCGATCTGGTCAAGCTGGACATACTGGTGAACGGCGAGCGGGTGGACGCGCTGTCGCAGCTCACGCATCGGGTGAGGGCGCGTGAACGCGGCCTGGCTGCCTGCGAGCGTTTGCAGGAGGAGATCCCCCGGCAGATGTTCAAGATCGCCATTCAGGCCAGCATCGGCGGCAACGTGGTGGCACGGACGAACATCTCCGCCTTGCGCAAGGATGTCACGGCCAAATGCTACGGCGGCGACATCAGCCGCAAACGCAAGC
Organism: Candidatus Electronema sp. TJ; assembly: GCF_048287355.1. Classification (NCBI taxonomy): domain Bacteria; kingdom Pseudomonadati; phylum Thermodesulfobacteriota; class Desulfobulbia; order Desulfobulbales; family Desulfobulbaceae; genus Candidatus Electronema; species Candidatus Electronema sp. TJ. Next base: position 7,806 of record NZ_JBLWEP010000069.1, on the reverse strand, counting down.
TGCTGGAGAAGCAGAAGGCGGGCAAAAAGCGGATGAAAACCGTGGGCAATGTCGACATACCCCAGTCCGCGTTTCTGTCCGTGCTCAAGTCGGAGCACTGAGGCTCAGCCTGCCTGCTCGCCGCCGGGGCGGAAGCTCTTTCGCCCCGCAGCTCTGCTCTATGCCGTCTTCACATCCAGCACATCAATCAGCCTGCCGCTGTAGTCGTTGCGCACCATTTCCCAAAGTCCTGCATAGTTATTGACGGTGATGTTCAAGCTGCTCACCGTGGAAGCGGCAAAGCCGTTCAAGGTGTAATTCCCGTTCTGCGTCACGCTCACTGCCGCGCCTGCCGCGCCGCCTTCCTTCATGTCCAGCAAAGACAAGAGCATCCGTTCCCCTTGCAGATCGAGGACGACTTGGATGCGCAGCTTTGCGTCCGCCGAGGCTGCGCCGCCAGTGACCGTGACATGCGCACTGGCATCGCTGCCTGTCAGAATCCCCGCCTCATCGCCCAAAACAATGGTCAGCGGCGTGCGCAGCATCCGCTCATAGATGCCGGTGCGCGGCGTGCCGTGCGCGGTGTAGCGGGTGGTGACAGAGATGATGTACTCATTGTTCCACGGCTGACTTTGCGCCGGAATATCCGGCATGAGCATGATCGCGCTGTTGGCGGTCACGTTCAGGCGGCGCTGCACGGCGCGGCCGCTCTCAGTACCTGCGATCACGCATTCTCCCGTGCCTTTTTCCGCATCAAAAGCAAGGTCTTTGCCAGTGAGCCGCAGCACGCTGTCCGGGTTGAGCACGTCGCTGAGCTTGAACAGCGTGTCCTCAGCCGTGTTGATCAGCGGCAGTTTCTTTTCCCGCGACAGCCGTTCAAGCTGGGCTGCATAGCGCACTTTGGCGACAAAGGGCGGCGAGGCATAGATGCGCACCTGCAAACACTGGTCTGCTGACGGCGGCGCGTCATCCGCGCTGTTCAGCTTGGCTGTGAACGAGAGCGAGTAGGTGAAGCAGCCCTCCTCGGTCACCTGCTCGCCGTTGATCAGGCTCTGCTGGATGATTTTGTTGCGGATGGCCAGAATGCTGCGCAGCTCCTCCTCGCTGTAGTTGGGCAGCGCAGCAGCCATGCGGGCGGCCAGCTCCTCGGTGTTCACTACATTCCTTGGCACAAAGAGCATCTTATATGAAACAGGTGTGGTGAGCGCGTTGACTGTGGGCCGCCATTGAACCGTTGCCATGTTCTGTCTCCTGATTTTAACTGATTAAGATTATGTGG
>NZ_JBLWEP010000069.1:0-5761 GCF_048287355.1 Candidatus Electronema sp. TJ | reverse complement strand
GGATTGGGACATGTGTTCATTAGCCCAACATTCCAGATGCGGCTGCTTCGGCCTCTTGCGCAAGGCTTGCTCCGGCTGGCCCTGCGCGGTGCGGACAGCCGCCTGATCGTGCAGAATCCTGACGATCGTCAGCTTTTTCTTGACCAGAAGCTGATCCAGAGAGAACGGATTCGGCTCATCAGGGGTTCTGGCGTGAATACGGCGTTGTTCAGCCCGCAGCAGCGGCAGGCGGATGGAAGGTTCACAGTGCTGCTGGCCGCCCGCCTGCTGCGGGAAAAGGGCGTGCAGGAATATGCGGACGCAGCAAACCTGCTGGCGCATCGTGCCGACGAGATTGCATTTCTGCTTGCCGGGGCCGCTGACGCTGGCAATCCCAGCTCCTTAGCAGAGCAGGATCTGCAGCAGCTGCGGGCGAATAGTCGGCTTAAACTGCTTGGTCATGTTGACGACATGCGGCAGCTGCTCGGCAGGGTTGATTTGATGGTCTTGCCCAGCAGACGTGAGGGACTGCCGCGCAGCCTGCTGGAAGCAGCGGCCATGGGCTTGCCGCTGATCGCCACAGATGCGCCCGGCTGCCGCGAGATCGTTGCAGACGGCGTGAACGGCTTTCTCGTGCCGGTCGGCGATGCAGCGGCCTTGGCAGCTAAGATTGAGCTGCTGCTGGATCAGCCTGAGCTGCGCTGCCGCTTCGGCGCGGCCAGCCGGGAAAAGGCGGTGCGGGAATTTGACCGCGCCATTGTTTTTCGTCAGACGTGGGAGCTGTGCCGCTCCCTTGGGTTAGGATGATGCAAAAGACAGTCCGCGAGCTGCGGCAGGATGCAGCTGAGCTGCTGCGCCAGATTTGCAACAGCGAAGAGGCGGTCTGGCCGAAACAAGGCAGCCTGACTGCCGATATTTTTTTCCGTGAGGCGAGTGCGCAGGGCCTAGCACCGCTGCTTTTCCGCAAACTGACGGCGCAGAAAGGCGGCGGCTGGCCTGCGGAGCTGCTGGCCCGGCTGCGTGAAGCCTCACTCCGGCTGGCAGCTGCTGAACTGCTGCTGGAGGCTGATCTCCGCAGCCTGCTCGCTTCGCTGGCAGGCATCGGCGTGCGACCGCTGCTGCTGAAAGGAACTGCTCTCGCCTATTCGCTCTATCCTGAGCCTTGGCTGCGCCCCCGCTGCGACACCGATCTGCTGATTCCTGAGGCCGATCGGGACAAGACGGACAGCCTGCTGCTGCGGCTGGGCTGCGCAGCACTGCATGAAGCGGCGGCGGATGGGATCAACGCGCAGATGAGCTGGTCACGGCGGCGGCAGGGCCTTGACTGCCGTTATGACATCCACTGGCGGATCAGCAACGCCAGCGGCAGGTTCAGCAGGGCTTTTGCGGATGAACATCTTTTTGCGCGGGCGGCGGCTGTCCCCGCTTTAGGAGAACACGCCCGGACATTGAGCAAAACTGACGCGCTGCTCTTTGCCTGCTTTCATCGGGCCGGGCATTTCTCCCACAGCGGAGACCGGTTGGTTTGGCTGCATGACCTGCATCTGCTCTGCCAGTCCCTGACCGAAGAAGATGCGGCGGCATGTTGCAGCCAAGCTGAAGAGCTGGAGATCAGCACGCTGTGCGCTGACGGCCTGAAGACAGCGGCCTTCTGGTTCGGCACAGTTTTTCCGGCAGGACTCGCCCCGCTCTTCAAGGCGAAGGAGCGGAATGGCGAAGCTTTTGCTGTGTTGCTTCAGGAGGGGCGGCAGGCAGGGATTGCAAGTCACGCGCTCTTGGAGCTGAAAGGCCTGCCGACGTGGCGCGGGCGGCTGCGCTTCATGTGGCAGAACATATTTCCTCCGGCGGAATACATGCTCTGGAGGTATGGCGCAAAAAGAAAGTCCGCTCTGCCATTGCTGTACGCGAAACGGACAGCGGAGGTTCTCCTTGTTATCATGAATATATCTAAAAATATTTTGAGACGGGTTCGCATCACGAATCAGCCGTGACAGCTGTCACAAATCTTTCTTGATGCGCTTCTTGCCGGGCAGGGCTGCGTAAAGATTGCGCAGTGCAAGGCTCTGACTGGGCAAAAACTAACCAGTTCTTGCCCGGAAGATCGTTTTCATATCCTGCGGCAGAAGCAAGATGAACGAAGTGACAGCAGGTTCTGACGCATCTGCCTTTTATGACAACATGGAACATGTTTTGCATACAAAGAGGATACTGGCAGGGAGCAGGATAATGCGGGGAGCCGTTCGCGCTCCTTTTTTAAGATATTAGACTGAGGCATCAGCAGAGGACAAGCTATGGACACGCAGAAAAGGTATCAAATTGGCACTAAATATGTTGTCAAAGAGGATTGGGAGCCAGGCTACGAGACAAGGTGGTTCAGTCAAGGACGATGTCCAAGCTGCATGGAGCAAACTGCTATCAAATATTGGCGGGGAAAAGATGGCAGTGAATCATGGCAATGCAGGAAATGCCGTGCCGAGGGAGAAGTGGAGACAGACGGGAGTTCAGACTGCTGCCGAGAAGAACAGGCTGCCTTTCTTTTTTAAAAAGCGCTGCCGCAAGGTGGTCTTGATGTGCTGCTGCGCATCAAGACCACCTTGCGATTGTTGATGCGCGACTGAACTGCTCCGTTGTCTTGAAGTAGCGTGCCGTCATCACTTCCCCTCAGCATCCATCTTCCTTAATTCCTCCAGAAACGCGGGCAGCAGCTCGGCTTCCGGCAGTTTCTTGAACACCTCGCCCTTCTTGAAGATGATGCCCAAGCCATGACCGCCGGCAATGCCGATGTCCGCTTCCCTCGCCTCGCCTGGGCCATTGACGACGCAGCCCATCACCGCCACCTTGAGATTCGATTTCATGGTCTGCAAGACCCGCTCCACCTCTTCCGCCAGCGAGAAGAGATCAATCCGGGTGCGTCCACAGGTTGGGCAGGAGATCAATTCCGGTCCGCGCTCACGGATGCGCAGAGAACGAAGCAGCTCAAAGCCCACCCGCACTTCTTCCACCGGGTCGCGGGTTAACGAGATGCGGAAGGTGTCGCCAATGCCTTCAGAGAGCAGTATGCCCAAGGCGACGCTGGACTTGACCGTGCCGGGAATCAGGCCGCCCGCTTCCGTCACGCCGAGATGCAGCGGGTAGTCAGTGCGCCGCGACAGCTCGCGGTAGGCGGCAATGGTGGTCAGCGTGTCGGATGATTTGACGGAGATTTTGATCTCGCTGAAGCCGAGCCGCTCAATGTCTGCCACCTTGTTCAGAGCACTTTCGATCAAAGCGTGGCAGTTGTCCGGGCTTGGATACCCATATTTCTCCAGCAGCTCTTTCTCAATCGAACCGGAATTCACGCCGACGCGGATCGCCGCTTTATGCAGCTTGGCCGCATCCACCACTCTGGCCAGCTTGTCCGGCCCGCCGAGATTGCCGGGATTGATGCGGATGGCCTGCGCCCCGTTTTCTAAGGATGCGACGGCCAAGCGCGAATCAAAATGGATGTCGGCAATCAGCGGAATCGTGATCTGCTCGCGGATGGAACGGAGGGCTTGCGCTGCCTCCATGTCCGGCACAGCCACACGGATGATTTCGCAGCCCGCCTCCTCCAATCCTTTGATTTGGCGGACCGTGGCTTCGGCATCGCGGGTGTCGGTGTTGGTCATGGACTGCACGGTGATCGGCGCGCCGCCGCCAACCGGAGTTTGGCCGATGAAAATCTGTTTCGTCTGTTTGCGTTGGATCATAGGATATCTGCCCTGACATAGTTAGTAAGGGCGAAACATTTTTCACCCTTACGGCATCACCGCCGCTTTCTTCTTCAAATTCACCTCCGCTTCTGAAGGCCGGACATACAGCGGCGCAGCCGAAGCCGGATCGCTGCTTTCGCCCCGCGCCAGCTTCTCTGCGGCAAGGAAGCCTATTTTTGCCGCGCTTGGACTGCTTAAAGCAGGAGGAATGAGCCGCACGCCCTCAATCTGCGCAAAGATGTGCTGATATGCGGCCAAGCCTGGCCCAGCGATGACCGCAGGCGGCGCAATCTTCTCTGCCAGCAGCTCTGGACGGACAGCCTCTGCCGGGCTTGTTTGCTGCCTGTCCCCGCCGTAGCAGGCAGCATAAACCTCCTGCTTGCGGGCATCCATGACGCACCAGAGCGGGCAGTCTGTCAGCGGAAAGGACAAGGCGACAGCATCCAAGGTCGGCACAGCAATCAGCGGCTTGCCGGTAGCAAAGACCATGCCTTTTGCTGCGGCCAAACCGATGCGCAGACCAGTGAATGAGCCAGGGCCTATGCTGACCGCGATTGCGGCCAGATCGTTCCAGTTTATTCCGGCTGCCTGCATCACCCATTCGACTGAACCGAGCAGCTGGCGGGAATGGCTGGTCTCAGCATGAACAGCGGCTTCAGCAATCAAAGCGCCGTTCTGCACGCCGCCGCGTGTCAAAGCCACGCTGCCGCAGCCTGCGGCGGTTTCGATGGAAAGGATGAGAGGAAGGCTGTCTGTCACAGGAAACGCTGCACCAGCCGGGCAATGTCGTTGTAGAAGACAAAGATCATCAAAGTGCCGAGCAGGGCCATGCCGACTTGCTGCGCCCGCATCAAGGCTGTTTCTCCCATCGGTTTGCGGCGGACTGCCTCAATGCTGAGGAAAACAAGGTGGCCGCCGTCGAGAATCGGTATCGGCAGCAGATTGAGTATGCCAAGATTGACTGAAAGCAGGCCGGTGAAATGAATCAGGTTGATCCAGCCTTCTTTAAGCTGCTCGCCCGCGATTTCGGCAATGCGGATTGGCCCGCCCAGCTCGGAAGCCGGAATCACCCGCTGGATCATTTTGACTATGCCCATGACCGTGAGAACGATCATGCTCCAGGTGTGCTCAAAGGCCAGCTTGATTGATTCGGGCAGAGACACCTTTTTGTACACCACTTCCTCGGCGCGGCCCATGCCAAGCAGGTAGCGTTCCTCAGTCGCCTCGCCGAAGATGTTTTTCACCTTGTCGCGGACTGGTGTCGCTTTGATGGCCAGCTCCTCCTTGCCGCGCCGGACGCGCAGCGCCAGCTCTTTGCCGCCGGAATCTCTGACAGATGAAGAAACCTGCTCCCAAGACTTCACCTCTTTGTCGTCAATGGAGAGCACAATGTCGTCTTTCTTCAGCCCCGCTTTCTCCGCCGCTGAATTTGCTGAAATCGTGCCGATCTTGGTGGAATCCACCAGATCAGGCATTCCAGCAAAGACAAACATCAGCCAGAAGACCAGCACGGCGAAAAGCAGGTTGAAGAGCGGGCCGCCAAAGACGATCCAGAAACGCTGCATCACGGTTTTATGCGAGAAAGAAACCGCCTTGTCCGCTTCAGCGACTTCCTCGTCCGGCTGCTCGCCGTGCATCTTCACGTAGCCGCCAAGCGGGAAGGCAGAGATCAGATATTCCGTCTCGCCCCACTGTCTACCGATCAGCTTGTTGCCAAAGCCGAGCGAGAATTTCAGCACCCGCACTTTGAAAAGCTTGGCAAAGAGGAAATGGCCCAGCTCATGAACAAAGATGAGGATGCCGAGGACAAGAAGAAAGGAAAGGACAGCGTTCATAGTATTCTTTTGAAAAGAGTTGCTGAGCTGTCATTGCGGCCGCTGGGAGGAATCTCCGAAGAGTCATGAGATTTCTCGCTCCGCTTGCAATGACAGGAGGCAGGCGGCAGCATCATGTGAGGCAGCCCGCAGCGTTTGCTGCTGTTCTTTGGAAATGCCGACATCTTCATCCTGCGCCGCCTTTGGCTTGGAACGCCTTGAACCAGCCCTGCTGCA
>NZ_JBLWEP010000068.1:0-11428 GCF_048287355.1 Candidatus Electronema sp. TJ | reverse complement strand
GTGACTTCGCCAGCCAGCCGCTCCGGCGCAAGGCTGACCGCCTCCAAGCAGACAGGCACCATCTGCTCTGGCAGCAGACCGCGCAGCACCGAGGCCATAGCCTCCTTGCGCCGCTCGCTGAAATCGCGCAGCAGGCGGGCATCCAGCTTCGGCTCGTCCAAGGCCGGCTTGAGGTCAATCACCACGCCGACCGCCGCTCCCTCGCGCAGCGCGTCCACCATCTGGCCGCTCAAGGTGAGGATGACCGGGCCGGAGAGGCCGTACTTCATGAAGAGCAGCTCGCCAAAGGCATCCGCCTGCTTCCTGCCGTTGATCAGCAGGCGCACGCCCACATTGCGCAGGTGCAGCCCGGCCAGCTTGGCCGCGATGCCGCCAGTCTCCACCGGCACAAGGGCAGGGCGGAGCGGGACGATGCTGTGACCGGCCATTGCCGCCAGACGGCAGCCCTCGCCGCTGGACCCGGTGGCCGGATAGGACGAGCCGCCTGCCGCGAGGATCACTGCGCCGCCAAGCACCTGCTGGCCGTTGCAGAGCACGCCGCGCACGCAGCCGTCCTCGATGAGCAGCTCATCCACCCGCGAGCCGGGCCGCAGCGAGACCGGCAAGCCTGCCAGCCAGTCCTGAAACACAGCGACCACATCGCCTGCCCCTCCCTGCGCAGGAAAGATCCTGCCGCCACGCTCAGTCACAGTCTCCAAGCCGCGTTCCTCAAAGAAGCGGAGCAGGTCCTGGCTGAAGAACTGCTGGAAGCACTGGCGGAGGAACTTGCCGTTTCTGCCGAAGCGGGCAAGGAAGTCGGGCAGCTCCGCGCTGTTGGTGATGTTGCAGCGGCCCTTGCCGGAGATCTTGATCTTCCGGCCCGGCTGCGCCATCTTCTCTAAAAGAACGACCTCGGCTCCGGCTTCCGCCGCCTGGCCTGCGGCCATCAGCCCGGCAGCTCCGCCGCCGACAACAATGATGCGGCGGCTCACAGCAGCGCCTGCCAGTGAAGGGTGAACGTGCTTTTGCGCATGAGACAGCTCCGTAGTATGAGAAGGAAGGAATGGACTCTGGCGGGCAATAGTACCCTGCTTAACTGCCTCAGGAAAGAGCGGAAGCGTTGTTTTCGCTTGCAGGCCAGGCGAATCGCGGGTAATCAATGCAGGGGCTGGCGGAACCAGCCATACTACTCATGGTGAGCGGAGATGACAGCGCATTACGAGGCGGACATAGTCGCATGGGCCAGCGAGCAGGCGCGGCTGCTCCGCAGCGGCAGATTTGATCTGCTGGACACAGAGCACATTGCTGAGGAAATAGAGGACGTGGGCAAGAGCGAACAGCGGGAGCTGGCGAGCCGCATGGCAGTGCTGCTCTGCCATCTGATCAAGTGGTGCTACCAGCCCGCACGGCAGGGTGCAAGCTGGCTGGCGACGATCAAGACCCAGCGCGAGCGCGTCCAGCGCCGCCTGCGGCAGACTCCCAGTCTGGGGCAATGCCTGCATGATGCGGACTGGCTGGCCGACGCTTGGGATGATGCCCGCGATGCGGCGGCCAAGGAAAGCGGCATCGCCTATGAGAAGTTCCCGGAGCGCTGCCCTTGGCCGATTGAGGATGTTCTTTCGTCAGACTGGCTGCCGCCGCAGCCGGAGCTGCGCTGACAGAGCCTGATGCCCCATTTCCTCCCCTCCACCCCGCAGGAAGTCCAGCAGCTTGGCTGGGACCGCCTCGACATCATCCTTGTCAGCGGCGATGCCTACATCGACTCGCCTTTTGTCGGCACAGCGGTGATTGGCCGGGTGCTGGCGGACGCAGGCTTCCGGGTCGGCATCATCGCCCAGCCAGACCTGCATGGCGACGACATCCGCCGCCTGGGCGAGCCGCGCCTGTTCTGGGGCATCAGCGGCGGCTGCGTGGATTCGATGGTTGCCAATCACACCGCCTCCGGCAAAAGGCGCAAGCAGGACGACTACACGCCCGGCGGCCTGAACAACCGGCGGCCCGACCGCGCTGTGCTCGCCTACGCCAACCTCATCCGCGCTCATTTCAAACAGACCAGCCCGCTGGTGCTTGGCGGCATTGAGGCCAGCCTGCGCCGCATCGCCCACTACGACTGCTGGAGCAACACGGTGCGCCGCTCCATCCTCTTTGATGCCAAGGCCGATTACCTGCTTTACGGCATGGCCGAGCGCAGCGCGGTCGAGCTGGCAAGCTGCCTGCGCGACGGGCGCGATCCGCGCAGCATCCGGGGTTTGTGTTATATCAGCAAGGAGCGGCCTGCGGAGTATCTGGAGCTGCCTGCATACAGCGAGGTCGCAGGCGCGGAGCGGGCGCGGAAGCAGGCTTTCACCCGCATGTTCCGCCTCTTCTATGAGAACAACGACGCGCTGACCGCGCAGGGTTTGGCCCAGCTTCACAACGACCGCTGGCTGATCCAGAATCCGCCGCAGCCGCCGCTGACGCAGGAGGAGCTAGATCATGTCCACAGCTTGGACTACCAGCTTGACCTGCATCCTTACGACCGCCAGCGCGGGCAGGTGAAGGCCTTGGAGACCATCCGCTTCGCTCTCACCACGCACCGGGGCTGCTACGGCGAATGCAACTTCTGCGCCATTGCTGTGCATCAGGGCCGCACCGTCACATGCAGAAGCCGCCAGTCCATAGTTGCTGAAGCGCGGCGGCTGACCAAGCACCCGGCCTTCAAGGGGCGCATCCACGATGTCGGCGGCCCGACCGCCAACATGTACGGCATCGAATGCCGCAAGAAGCTGACCAAGGGCTGCTGCCGCGACCGCCGCTGCCTCTTCCCCAGCATCTGTAAGAACATGGCAGTTGATCACGGCGAGCAGCTTAAGCTGCTGGAAGAGCTGCGCACGCTGCCGGGCGTGAAGCAGGCCGCCGTCTCTTCCGGCATCCGCTATGACCTGATCCTTGCTGACCGCAAAAACGGCCTGAGCTATCTGCGCCAGGTGGTGCGGCATCATGTCTCCGGCCAGATGAAAGTTGCGCCGGAGCACTGCCAGCCGCACGTGCTCGCCTGCATGGGCAAGCCGGGCGTGGAGAGCCTGATCCGCTTCCGCGAGCTGTTCCTGCGCCTGAGCAAAGAAGAGGGCCTGCCGCAGTTCCTCACCTATTATATAATAGCCGCGCACCCCGGCTGCGACCAGGCGGACATGCTCGCCCTGCGCGACTTCGCCCACAAAGAGCTAAAGGTGCTGCCCAAGCAGGTGCAGATATTCACGCCCACGCCGTCAACCTGGTCAACAGTGATGTATTGGACTGGGGAGAACCCCTTCACCGGCCAGCCCTGCTATGTGGAGAAGGACGCGCGGCGGCGCGAGCGGCAGAAGGAGACGCTGAGCGGCGCGGGCAGGCCGTAGGAGCGGTTCGCGAACCGCCCCTGCGGATCATCCTCCGCCTCCCGTCTGCGCCAAACGCAGCTGCGGGTACCAGCATGCTGACTCCCTCGGTACCAGCATGCTGACTCGTGGGGTACCAGCATGCTGACTCGTGGGGTATCAGCATGCTGACTCCTCAAGTACCAGCATGCTGACTCGCGGGGTATCAGCATGCTGACTCCTGCTGTACCAGCATGCTGACTCGCCGGGTATCAGCATGCTGGTACCGAATGCCTCCGAGCAGGGCCGGGCGGTTTGCAAAGCGCCTCTCGCATCTCGTGTTCAATCACCTGCAAGGGCAAGGCAGCTGCGGACTGCGGCATGATCTGCCCTCGTTTGCCCGCACGCCGCGACTGCCAAAGCAAACAGGGACTCGGCTTGCGCCGAGTCCCTGCCGTGTGCTCGCTGCTGCGGGAGTTTGTCCCTACACTGTCAAATCCTCGCGCACCCGTTTGCGCGGCCCGCCATGCCCGGCTGTTGACCAGTCGCGGACAGGCGCGGGCGCGGCCAGCTCCTGCTGGCGCTGTAGCCTGCCCATGCGGTCATAAATCATCTGCCAGACGCAGTCGGTCTCGCTGTTGATCTCGCAGCGGCCATTGGCCGAGCCGCCGCAGGGGCCGTTCATCAGGCTCTTGGCGCAGCGGGACACCGGGCAGAGGCCGCCGGTGAAATGCAGCACGCAGTGGCCGCAGCCCGCGCACATCTCCTTCCATACGCCCTGCTCGGCGGAGCCGCCGAAGAAAGTGGTGTTGAGAGCTGGGTAGACATGCTCGGCTGGCCGCAGGTTGGCTATGAAGTTCACGCCCACGCCGCAGGCGGTGGAGAGGATCGCGTCGTGCTGGCCTGCGTATTGGTCGAGGCTGTCGATGTACTCCTTGTCGCACTGGCGCACCAGCGAGGCCACAGCCACTTCAGCGTTCCTGCCCGCCTTTTGCAGGCCGAGCCGCACCAGCGAGGCGAGAATCTCCGCCTCGCGCTCGCCGCCCGCCGAGCAGACAGTGACGCAGCCCTTGCAGGCCAGCACGAGGATCTTCCTGCTGTCCCGCAGCATTTCCAGTATCTCAGCCAGCGGCTTCCGTTCAGCTACTATCATAGTGTTCTCCTCAAACAGGTCTTGGTCTCAGGCCGCCTTGCGGCAGAAGGGGCTTTTCCCCAGCCTGCTGATCAGCGTGTTCATCTCCTCGGCGGCGGCGATGAATTCCGGGTGCAGTCCGCGCTCCAGATGGTACATGCGCACCCGGTCCGCCTCCACGCCCATCTCGGCCAAGGCCTTGCGCACTGAGTCGACCCGCTTGGCCGCGCGCAGGCTGCCTTTGACATTGTGGCAGCCCTCAGCCGGGCAGCCGACCACGTAGACTGCGTCTGCGCCGTCCTCAAAGGCCTTGAGCAGGTCTGTCTCCTCCAGCTTGCCCGTGCAGGCCAGCCGGGTCAGAGTGATGTTGGCCGGGAAGTTCAGCTGGGCCAGCACCTTGCCGCCCTCGGCGCAGCTCTGCGACGAGGCGTAATGGCAGGTGAAAAGCCGGATGTCTGGTGTGAAGCTCATGGCAGCCTCCTTAGTTCGCGCCGCAAGCAGCCAGGAGCCGCTCGTCTTCGGACTGGTTGAGAGTGATGGCCTGGGCCGGGCATTCGCCCGCGCAGATGCCGCAGGCGCGGCAGGCCGCCGGGTCGATGTGCGCTGCGCCGCCTGCGTCGATCTTGGGCACGCCCCACGGACAGACGCGGACGCAGGTCAGGCAGGAGACGCAGAGGTCACGCTCGACCTTGGCGGCCTTGCCCTTCTCCACCAGCTGGTCAAGGCTGACATGGCCTTTCTTCAAGGCCAGACCGCGCAGCACAGTCATGATGTCAGCAAAGCCGACATTCTGCGGGCACACGGGCACGCAGCTCCGGCAGCCGGAGCAGTGCCAGAGCAGCTCGGAGGAGAGCAGCCGCTCCTCCATGCCCATGCGGATCATGTGGATGATCTTGCGGGGATCATAGGCGGGAATCGCCATGCTCACCGGGCACGCGCCGGAGCACGCGCCACAGGCGAAGCAGGAGTTCAGATGCCCGCCGCCGGGTTCAGCGGCCACTTCGGCGCTGAAGCGTGGGTTCATTGCAAACACTTTCTGAGACATGCGGCAGCCTCGCTGGACAGTTGCGTTGCCGGAGCAACAATATAGGGAAATACGAATGAGCGGATTCAGTGCGCGACCAGCAATAACTAACGCATTTTGGCGGGTTTGTCAATGAGAGGCTGCGCAGGCGGCGTTCTCCGCTACTCATAGCGGGCGGCCCAGATGCCGCCGTCCTGCTCCCAAACCGCGATGGCCCTGCCGTTCGAGTCAAGCATCACCTGCGGATTCTGTGCGTCGCCGCCATTGTTTGTCTCTATCAGCCGGACATTCTGCCAGCCTGCGCCGGGCGCATGGTGGGCAGCCCAGATGTTCCAGCGGATTCCGTCGTGCTGCTGCCAGACTGCGACTGCGCCACCTGCCGGGTTCATGGCAATCTGAGGCTGCTTCGCATCCCCTGAGTCGTTTGTCTCCACAAGCTGCGGCATGCTCCAGCCTGAGCCAGACGCATAGCGAGCCGTCCAGATGTTCAAGCGGGAACCGTCAGACTGCTGCCAGACAGCAATTGCATTGCCTGCCTCATCCATAGCGACATCAGGATTTCCTGCGCCATTGCCAGCATCCGTTTCAAGGAGCCGGGCCGCTCCCCAGCCGGTTCCAGCGGCATAGCGGTTGGCCCAGATGTCATTGCCGATTTGCGGCGAGGTGGTCCGCTGCCAGACGGCAATCACATCGCCTGATGTATTCGCGGCAAGCTGGTGGCCAGTGGAGTTGGAGAGCTGAACCGGATCAGCGGTCTCAATAAGCTGGCTTTCCCCCCAGCCTGCGCTTGGTTCATAACGTTTGGCGGCAAGATAAAAGGTGTTGACCAGCCGATGCTCCCAGACAACCAGCAAATTGCCGGACGCATCGACGACAGCGCGGGCATTCTGCTGCTGTGAACTTCCTTCAATCTTAGTCGGCGCGCCCCATCTTGAACCGGATTCGTAGCGGTTTGTCCACAGCGTGCTGGGCTTCATGCCCTCTGTCCAAAAGGCGGCGGCGTTGCCAGCCGCATCCATGACCACGCTCTGCGGCTGAACGAAACTGGCGCTGCTGCTGATCTGAACAATTTCGCCGCAGCTGTCTGCCGCTGAACAGATCTTGGCAAAAGCAGCCGCATCGTCATTTGCGTCGTATTCGCTCCAGATGACAGCAAGGCTGCCTGCCGGACTCATCGCAACCACACTGCCGCTGCCGCCCAGCAGGCCTGCCGCCTGCCAGCCAATGCCTGCCGTATATTTTCTGCACCAAATTCCACCGCCTGTCCGCCATAACGCCAAGGCGTTTCCAGCGGCATCGGCAACGATTTCAGACGAATGCGCATAATCAGCTTCGTTTTCAAGCAGCTGCGGCGTGCGCCAGCGCGGCCCGGATTTCTTCGTCAAAACAGAAGGCATAACCAGCTTCAACACATCCGCAACGGCATCCGCGCCGCATGGCAGAAGCGACCAGGACAGCGCGAAAAATGCCGCCCGCTTTGCGAAAGAGGAGCAAGAGAGCATGGCATCACCTGTCAGGTTGTTTTTTATTCGGCGGCCTGCCGGAAATCCGCTGAGAAAATTACCCCTCATGCACAGGAATGTCAACAACGAGATGGAAAAGCTGGAAGATGATTACGCCGCGCCAAGGCAGCTGCCGGTCTCCTGAATCAGCCGTTGCAGCTCCTCGACTTTGACCGCCGCTTCGGCGCAGCCGCCGTCCAGTGTCAGGGCGCGGCGGTACATGATCAGGGCGCGGGTGTACCACTGGCCGCTCATGTAGCTGCGGCCGGCAGTGCAGAAACCGAGGCCGGGAGCACCGGAGAACATGTCCTGAAAGACGGATTCGAGGGTCTCGCCCCACAGCTCCTCGACCATGTCCTCGCGCTCGACCAGAAAACGGACCAGCAGGTGGTTGCCGGAGAGCAGCGGCAGCATGGTGCGGAGCATGTTGCAGGTCTGGCCGAAGAGCATGGCCAGCTGCTCCATCTGGCGCATGACATCCACTGCCACCCGCCGCACCAGCCCTTTGCGGTCAATGACCCGGCGCAGGCGGAAAGCCGACGCAGCCAAGCCGACGCTCCAGAAGGCCGCCGAGCCGTAGCTGTTGAGTATCTGCACATTCTCTTTGAGTTTGACCGCCTCATGAAAGATGGAGCCGATCAGCCACTCAATCAGGGAATCCTCCAGCTGCTGGGCCGGGCCGCCTTCGGGCCAAATCTGCTGGCAGAGGTCCCGCAGCAGCCAGAGCGGGCCTTTTTCCGTCTCTGTGCCGACCATCACCGAAAGCTGATCCCAGATGCTGCATTTCTCATGATTCTCGCTGCTGATCAGCAGGCAGCAGGCATCGCCGCGCCGGGTGGTGCGGCAGTGGCAATAGGACTGGTACAGGGCCTGAAAGGCGGGCATCAGGTTGAAGAAATCAGCAAAGACCTGACGGATGAAGAAATCGCGTTGCCGCTCGAACCAGCCGACGCGGAGAGAGCTGCGGAAGGCGGGAGGGAGAAAGGCGGACATTGGATTAGCGCAGAGCCTGCCGGTAGAGGGCGAGGTAATCCTGCATCACCCGCTCCCATGTGTGCCGCTCATGAATGCGCCCGACAGCTGCCCGCTGCATGACAGCGATCTGGCCGCGCTCCTGACGGTATAAGCGCAGGGCCTGCTGCATGGCGGCGGCAAGAGCCTCAGGCTGATGCTCCTGATACGCGAAGCCTGTTTCACCGTCCAGCACCTTGACCAAGCCGCCAACATGGCGCACCACCGGCAGATTGCCGAAGAGCTGGGCGATGTAGTCGGTCAGGCCGCAAGGCTCGTAGAGCGAGGGGATGAGAAAGAAATCTCCGGCGGCGTAAATCCGGTTGGCCAAGGCTGGGGCGTAGCCTTGGAGGAAGCAGAGCCGCCTGCTGCCTTCGGCCATCTCCTTCAGATGCTCTTCCAGATATTTCTCGCCGCTGCCGAGAATCAGCGTCTGAAACCCGGTCTCGCCAGTGGCGGCCAGAAGGGTCAGAGCCTTGAGCAGCACATCCACGCCTTTCTGGGCAGTCAGCCTGCCGATGAAGGTGAAGAGCGGCAAATCTGGCTCAAAGCGCAGGTTGCCGTGCTGCGTCACTTTGTCCCAATACTGCTCGTTGCCGCAGGCTGCCAGCAGCCGCTCCTTGCAGACGCGTTTGCCGTGCAGATCGCCCGAGGCTGGATCAAAGGGCGCGTCAAGGCCCAGCTTCTCTGCCTCGCAGGGATTGAAATCCTCCGGGCTGATGCCGTTGGTGATGCCTGCCAGCGTCACTCCCTTGCGCAGGAGATGATGACCGAGCCAGCCGGTGCGGCTGTCCTCCTCGCTCTTTTGCAGCTCGCGGGCGTAGTTCTCGCTGACCGTGTTCATCACCGCATGGCCAGCGGCGGCGGCGAAGGGGTCGAAGCAGCTGTTGAAGATGCCGGAGCGCACTGCTGAAGCAGGCAGGCCAGTGACGGATTCGGCGAATTCAATGTCCGCCACCTCCTGATGATAACCCATCCCCGCGTTGTGGATGGTCACCGCCGCGCCTGTGCGGCAGAACCAGTGCCGCCACCCTTCGTTTTCGCGCATCATCGCGGGCAACGTGGCGGCGTGGCCGTCATGGCAGTGAATGATGTCCGGGCGGAAATCGAGCAGAATCAGCAGGGCAAGGGCGGCCTTCTGAAGGAGGATGTTCATGGCGAAGTAGTCATAATGCCCAGCTCCGGCCTGCTGCCAGCTCTTTTGCGCCTCCTCATCGGCGGTGTAGGTGTACACCCCGTGCTTCTCTGCAAAGCGCTTGGAGTCGAGCAAATAGACAGTCACGCCCCGAATCTTGCGCTGCCAGACGCTGACCTCCTCGCGCCGCTCCCGGCCCGGATAATTCATATCCACCTCAAAACTGTAGGCAGTTTTTCCGGCAGCATCGCGGCAGGGCAACGGCAGCCGCTCAAAGCCTAGCGCGGCGGCATCCATGAAGCCGTAGAGCGGCAGCGTGGCCCGCACGTCGCAGCCGCCGTGCTGCGCCAACGCCTCGGCAAGCTGGCGGCAGACATCTTTCACCCCGCCAGCCCCGGCCAGTCCTTCATACTCGCGGCTGACCATCAAGACGCGCTGCGCTCTTCGTTCTTCAAATGGGTTCATTGTTAATAATATTCCTCAGAATGTTTGCTGTCTGCCCACAACTTGCTGCCGCAGCAGCTGATCCGCCAGCACCAGCCGCACCATCGCCTCGCAGACCGGAATGATGCGCGGAATGGCGGAAATGTCATGCCGTCCGCCGATTTTGATCATTGTCGATTCGTTGCTGCGGGTGACGGTTTGCTGCTCCTTGCGGATGGACGGAATCGGTTTGACCGCCACCCGCATGATCAGCTCTTGGCCGCTGCTGACCCCGGCGAGTATGCCGCCCGCGTTGTTGCTGAGAAAGCCTTCCGGCGAAAGAGGGTCGTTGTTCTCCGAGCCAAGCATTTCCGCCGCCCGAAATCCTGCGCCGATCTCCACGCCCTTCACTGCGCCGATGGACATCAGAGCGCGGGCCAGTTCGGCATCCAGCTTGTCAAACACCGGCTCGCCCAGACCAGCGGGGCAGTTTGCCCGGATTTCAACAATGCCGCCCAGCGTGTCGCCCTGCTCGCGCACTTCGGCGATGCGTTCTTCCATCCGCTCCGCTGCCGCACTGTCCGGGCAGAAGAGACTGTTTTCGCCAATCACCGCAAGGTTGCGCTCTTCCGCCCAGATGCCGCCCAAGGCGACCGTATAGGCCAAGACGTTTATATTGTACTTGCTGAGCAGCTGTTTGGCAACTGCGCCTGCCGCCACCCGCGCCGCCGTCTCCCGCGCCGAGGCCCGCCCGCCGCCCCGATGGTCGCGGATGCCGTATTTGGCCTGATAACTGAAATCGCCGTGGCCGGGCCGGAAGATGTCCTGCAAGTTGCTGTAGGATTTGGAATGCGCGTCCTTATTGAAGATCACCAGCGAGATCGGCGTGCCAGTGGTTTTCGGACAGGCCGCGCCTTCCGGCTGAAAGATGCCGGACATAATTTCAACCTTGTCCGGCTCCTGCCGGGGCGAAGTTGCGCCGCCTTTGCCGGGCCGTCTGCGCTCCAGCTCCTGCTGGATCATTTCCGGGGTCAGCTCGATGCCCGGAGGACAGCCGTCAATGACCGCGCCCAGCGCGGTGCCGTGGGATTCGCCCCACGTTGTCACCCTGAACAGGGTGCCGAAGGTGTTTCCTGCCATAGATAGTAGAAATTAACCCAAGTTATGACCTGTAACTCTTGAAAAATACATATTTCTCCGCATGTGGCATAATTTCTGCTGCATGGCGCGAAGATTCCTGTCTCTGGAAAACTGCCGCCCGCTTCTGTTTGCAGCATTGGAAGAGTAATTTACCACAGATTCAGCAGGATAAGCTATCTTAAAATACAACAAGCTGATCGAAATCAGCTGACAGAGCCGTCGATCTGGTTGAAAATGGCCGCAATGAAAACGAAACTGATCGGCATCACTGTAAAATTAAACACTGAAAGAGAAGCGACGGACTTAAACCAGCTGCCTCTTGTTGCAATTAGCCTGCGTCCGCCGCGCCATCAGCATTTTCTGAGCCGTCTGTGGCTTTTTTCTCCGCAAAGCACGGTTGAATCGTCCCGTTTCACAGTTAAATTGCCCTGATTCACACATGAATCATCTTGGTTCACGCTTAAACCGCCGTGATTCACGCTTAAAACAGCACGATTCATGCTTCAACTGACACGATTCAAATGTGAATCAGCTTGGTTCACGCTTCAATCGCCGTGATTCACGCTTCAATCGGGCTGATTGAAGTGTGAATCAGCCTGATTCATGCTTAAATCGCTTTGATTCACGCGTGAACCAGACCGTTTTAAGTGTGAATCGTGTTGTTTTAAGCGTGAAACGGCTTGATTGAAGTGTGAAACAGGGCGGTTCACGTCCCGTTTGGCTCGCCGCTTGTTCCAGTTTGTTCAT
>NZ_JBLWEP010000067.1:9377-11435 GCF_048287355.1 Candidatus Electronema sp. TJ | reverse complement strand
GAATATGGCGCAGTCTTGCTTGCTCCGCCAAGCAGCGGCTCGGCCTTTGCTGGCACGATGCTCCCCAAACCGAGCAAGGAGCGGCCCAATGTCGCTGTGGTCAGCAGCAGCGGCATGGAGGTGGATTTGCACCTTGGTCAGGCCGAGAAAATCCTGATTTACGGCCCGCGCAGCAGCGACGAGCTGCCTTCGCTGCTTGCTGTGCGCAACGCGCCTGAAGCAGGCGCAGGCAGTGTGCGCTGGGAGACGCTGGCCCGCGAATGCCTCTTTGACTGCTTCGCCCTGCTGGCAGCCAAGGCGGGCGAGAATCCGCAAAAGGTGCTGTCGGAACAGGGCATCAAGGTTTTGCTGGCCGAGGACAGCATTGACGGTCTGGTGGATGTGCTTTACGGCGGCGGCAAAAAACACAAGTGCAAGAAATAAACTCATCTGAACGAGGTACGACATGGCCATACCAAAGCGGCAGATATTGCTCTGCCAAAGTTTTCGGGCAGCAGGCGACAAGAAGGGGCTTTGCCACAAGCAGAGCGAGGGTTTGCTGCAATACATTGAGGAGGAAGTGCTGGACCGTGGTCTTAATTGCCTGATCACCGCCACGTCCTGCCTCAAGCAATGCGAGAAGGGGCCGGTGATGGTGGTGCAGCCGGAAAACTGGTGGTTCGGCGGCGTGAGCAGCGAGGAGGCGGTTGATGCTATCCTCGACGGCCTCGAAGAAGGCAAACCATCGGCAGGATACCTGATTTCCGAATGAGCGCGGCGCAGATTCGCCCAGCTGCGGCTGCGGACATCCCTGCCCTGCTTGATCTGCTCAAGCTGCTGTTCAGCATCGAGAAAGACTTTGTCTTCAATGCGGCCAAGCAGGAGCGCGGCCTGCGGATGCTCTTGGCAAGCCCGCAGGCGGCGGTGATCGTCGCTGCGCAGGGCGGGCAGGTGATTGGCATGTGCACTGGCCAGCTGCTGATCTCCACGGCGCAAGGCGGGCCTTCGGCCTTGGTGGAGGATGTGGCTGTGCTGCCTGCGCATCAGGGCAAAGGGCTGGGCAGACGGCTTGTGGCTGCTGCCGAGGCATGGGCGGTCAGCCACGGGGCCAGCCGTATTCAGCTGCTGGCAGACCGGAACAACGCCCCAGCCTTGGCCTTCTATCAGAAGACAGGCTTACAGAGCACCGCCATGATCTGTCTGCGTAAGATGCTGTAAGCGGAGCAGAACAGCTTGGCCATATTTATCGGTATGTTAAGCGCAGCAGGAACGCGGGCAGATCAGGGAGAGCGGAGCATTTCCGGCCTGCCGGATTCCCTGCACACGAATCCGCGCATTCGTATTTTATTTGAGCATGCATTTGATGGGATCGAATGCATGCATTTGATCAGCACGAATGCACGCATTTGACAGGATCGAATGCACGCATTTGATCGGTGCGAAACTGCGAGAGATGGCAGCAACATTTTACAGAGCACTTGAGCGCGATGAAGATTCAGCCGCTGCATGAGTTGCGCCCGGTCAAAGGCTGGGAGGAGTTTTTCCGCCACGGCGAGGGATTCTTGCGCACAGCCACGCAGGCGCAGCGCAAGGGCCTGCGGGCCTTCACCTCGGAGATTCTCTACAATCTCATTGCCATGGCCATAGAGAAGTTCGTCATGGCCGCGCTGATGCGCCACGGCGAGCTGCCTGACAATCATACTATGGCCGACTTGGTCGCGGCGATGGAGCAGGTCTTTCCGGGCAAGATGGGGGAGATCGGCGAGGGCCTGCTGCAGATGGATCAGTATCAGGACATCTGCTCGCTGGACGGCTTCAAGATCAGCCCGCCGCAGATGGAGGAAATCCCGGCCATGCTGGAGCTGGCGGAGCGGCTGAAGGGGCTGGTGCACGATCAAATTCTTGCCAAGTAAGGGCAGAAAATTTTCTGCCCCTACGGCTGGTTAAAGGGAAAAATATGCCAGAACGAAAACTCGGTGTGGTCAAGGAAATCGTCGAGGCGGCAGGCATGGGCATCTCCCATGTGTATGAGGACTTGGTTTTTCTCAACCACAACGCTTTCCTGCTGCAATTCACCAA
>NZ_JBLWEP010000067.1:4871-9145 GCF_048287355.1 Candidatus Electronema sp. TJ | reverse complement strand
GAAAAGCTGCTGACAGCAGGCGGCAAGGATAAGAAGATCAAGGCGAAATACGATGTGCCAGCCAGCAAGGAAGAGTTTGTCGCGCTGGCTGCCGAGGACGGCTATCACTTCACTGTCGAGGAACTGGAGGAGGTGCTGAAAGAGTCGGGCGATGTCTTTGAGAAATACGGCAACCCGCCCAAGCGTTCGATCTGGTGGACCTGATCTGAGTGCCTGCGCCCTGCTCACGCCGAACTCTTTGACGGGTTCGGCTTTTTTTGTTCGCGGCAAACTCGATACATTTCTGTATGTCATGCCCATGAATACCTCTCAGAAATGTAGTAAACAGCCCCTGCCGCAACGGAAAGAAAAGAGGCTTGTTCAAGCAACATTCTGTCTTTAAACGAAAAGACAGAGATAGCGCAAAAATGGCATACACTTTGCAATAACCAGCGCAGGACGCGACCGGAACGCAAAGAAGGGATGGAGAACGCAGTTCCTTGAGCGTATCTTCCGGCAACAACTTAATTTCTCTGAAGGAGGACGTGTTATGAATCCGAGTGCGATCAATGCGGGCGACACCGCGTTCATGATGATCGCGGCAGCGCTGGTCATGTTCATGACCCCAGGGCTGGCCCTGTTTTACGGCGGCCTGGTGCGCTCCAAAAACGTGCTGTCCACAGTGGTGCAGAGCTTCTTCTCGCTCGGTCTGATCGGCCTGATGTGGGTGGCCTATGGCTATTCTCTCGCCTTTGGCCCGGACATCGGCGGCGTGATCGGCGGCTTGGACTGGGTCTTCCTGAAAGGCGTGGGCTTGGAGCCGAGCAGCAGCTACATGACCACCGTGCCGCACATTGTCTTCTGCGCCTTTCAGCTCATGTTCGCCAGCATCACCCCGGCCCTGATCACCGGTGCCTTTGCCGAGCGGATCAAGTTCAGCGGCTTTCTGCTCTTCACGGTGCTGTGGACGACCATCGTTTATCTGCCAGTCTGCCACTGGGTCTGGGCGGCTGACGGTTGGCTGTTCAAGCTGGGCGCACTGGACTTTGCCGGCGGCACGGTCATTCATCTTAACTCCGGCATGGCCGCACTGGTGGCCGCGATCTACATCGGCAAGCGCAGAGGCCACGGCAGAGACTCCTTCTTGCCGCACAGCTTGGGCATGAGCGTGCTCGGCGCAGGCATCCTTTGGTTCGGCTGGTTCGGCTTCAACGCAGGCAGCGCGGGCGCGGCTAACGCCGTGGCAGGCTCGGCTTTCTTTGTCACCCACATTGCGGCAGCTGCGGCAATGGTCTCGTGGGTGGCTGCGGAATGGATGCTGCATGGCAAGCCGACTGTGCTTGGCGCAGCATCCGGCGCAGTGGCTGGTTTGGTCGCCATCACCCCGGCTTCCGGCTTTGTCGGCCCGGTTTCAGCAGTGATCATCGGCTTGGTCGCAGGTGTGCTCTGCTACTTGGCCATCAGCCTGAAGACAAAGTTCAAGTATGACGACGCGCTGGACGTGGTGGCTGTGCATGGCTGCGGCGGCACCTGGGGCGCAATCGCCACCGGCCTCTTCGCCTCCAAGGCCATCAACTCGGCAGGCGCGGACGGCCTCTTCTTCGGCAGCCCTGATCTGCTCTGGAAGCAGGTGGTCGGTGTGCTCGTCACCTTCGCCTACTCTGGCATCCTGACCTACGTCATCCTCAAGGTCACGGACAAGCTGGCCGGGTTCAGAGTGACGGACGAGGACGAGGTGATGGGGCTTGATCTGTCCCAGCACAACGAGGTAGGATACAATCTCTAAGATTCTCTCAGGCGCACGGAGGTGCGGGCATGAAAAAGATAGAAGCCATCATCAAGCCGTTCAAGCTGGACGACGTGAAGCACGCCTTGACCAGCCTCGGCATCACCGGCATGACCATCAGCGAGGTCAAGGGCTATGGCCGCCAGAAGGGCCACACCGAGATGTACCGGGGAGCCGAGTACCACGTCGAGTTCAACCCGAAGATCAAGATTGAGCTGGTGGTGCGGGCTGAGCTGGCCGAGCCGGTGGTGAACGCCATCCGCGAGGCGGCCCTGAGCGGCAAGATCGGCGACGGCAAGATATTCGTCCTGCCGGTCGAGCAGGTGGTGCGGGTGCGCACCGGCGAGCGCGGCGAAGCGGCGATTTGACCCTTCAGCAGGCGCAGGGGGCGGTTCGCGAACCGCCCCCTGCTTATACCAGCCGTGCTTCGGGCACCTTGCTGAACTTGCCTCGGAATCCCCGGTTCTTTCCCTCCATGCTGACAATCCGCATCTCTTCTGGGCATTCCACGGCTGCCTGAATCTGCTGGAGCATCTTCTGCGCATCCTGCTGCCGCGTTCCGAACTGCAACCAGGCTGTGACAGCATAGCCCAAGACATAGCAAGGCGGCTGCGAGGAATGCTTCAGCCGCTTCCTCACCAAATAGGCTTTGCGCAGCCCAGGAATACTCTTCAGCGCATTGCGCATCTTGGCGACAACATCTTCAGCCAGCCCGTGCGGCTCAAACTGATCCGCAAGCAAGACCTGGCTGCGCTCCTGCTTGACCGCCTCTTCAAGCTCCAGCCGCGCCTTGAGCTTCTCCTCCCAGTGCTGCGCCTCCTCGTCTCTGCCATTCCGCTGGCAGTAATCACGCAGCATCTCGCAGCAGCGGGCCGTGAAGCTCTCGTCAAAGCGCATGGCCTGCTCCAGCAGGGCATAGCCGTCTTCCTCATCATACTCGTCTTCAGGCATATAGTCCCGGTTCAGCAGCCAGGCACCCAGACCGAAGCTGGCGAGCGGATGCTCTTGCGCCCGATAATACAGCGCGAGGAGCTGCTTGAAGGTTTCCTCCTCGTTGCGGCCGATGCTCCACGTCAGCTGGGCGCGCTGATACGCCTCCTCCACGGTCAGCACTGCGCCGCCCGCAACGCGGGCGTTCAGCTCGGCAAACTGACGGCGGCCGTTCTGCACGCGCTGATACCGCTCCGTCCACCACGCCCGGTTCTTGTCCTGCCACTCTCTGTCCATCTGCTCGGTGACAGGCCCGAGCGCACTGCCGAGCAGCCCTGCCGCATTCTGCCCGGCTCCGGCCAGCACAAGCCGTGGAGCCGCCTGCAAGGCCTTGAACCGGTCTTGCGTCGCAGGATGGGTGTCAATCAGGCCGGTTGTCCTTGCCATGTCCGCAGCTATGCAGCGCTCTGCCCACGCCGCATTCACTTCAGCGGCAAGGTTCTTCCCCATCATCCGATACGGCGCGACCGGCTCCGGCAGCTTGTCCGCCAGCTGGCGCAGCTGCGGCCAATAGCCCTCCTCCAAAAACCTTTCAATGACGCTGCTGACGGAAAGCGTCTCAACAGCGGCCTCCTTTGACACGAGGCGGACCGAGAGCGCGTCAGCCTCATGTTCAGTCAGGCGGGCCAGCGGAAAGGCGCAGGCACCGAGGTATGAGATGAACCATTCCAGGAAGTGCTTGAAGAGCAGATTGTGCGGATTCTCGCCAAGGGTGTCAGCCAGCCCAGTCCAGCGGAGCATCTGATAATGCGCCCGGCGCGACAGCCTGCCAAGCCCGCCTCTGGACAGATGCCCCAGCTCATGCGCCAGCACGACCTTGCACTGCTCGGCGGTCAGGCATTTCAGCAGCGGCAGGCCGAGCAGCAGCTTTCTCTGATGCCAGCCAAAGATGCCGAGGCGCGGCAGCTGCTCCACGCCCGCATAAAACGCGTCTGTGATCAGCACTTGGCGGAGCGGCAGCGCGTCCGCCTGAGAGCACAGCCTGTCCAGCAGGGCGAACAGCTCCGGGGCCTGCTGCCGGGTGATCGGAATGCCGGCCTCCGGCTTGCGTCCGCCTTGCATCAGCAGCAGCTTGCGCGTCAGCCAGCCTGCCCAGATTAGGACGGAAAGGCCGAGCGCGGTCTGCCAGCCCGGCCAGCCGGGCGAGCCTGCGTCGCGGATGATGACCCACAGCGACCCTGTCAGGAACGCAAGCAGCGTCAGGGTGATCGCTGCCAGATAGAGATCGCCGAGCAGGATCAGGCACCACATCTTGCGCTGATACCGGTCAGGCTGCGTCCTTGCCAGCGCATCGGCCTCGCTGACTGCGGCATTGAACTGTTCGTCGGTCATCATCGCTGTCTGCTCCGTTTTTTTTTGTCTTTTGACTGCGCTGCCGCCACCTTCAAAATATCCTGCGTCCGCCGCCAGCGGCATCCCGCAAACCGTCCCTGCGGAATTTCACTGCGCGAACGCCGCATTTTAAACTGCGAACGCCGTATTGCCAACAGGAAATGCCTCGTTGCCAGCTGGCAATGCC
>NZ_JBLWEP010000067.1:0-4790 GCF_048287355.1 Candidatus Electronema sp. TJ | reverse complement strand
GCCTCATTGCCAGCAAGGAATGGGGCATTGCCAGAGGGGAATGCCTCGTTGCCAGCTGGCAATGAGCCATTTTTTGCCGGGTTTCAGCCGTTCTTTTTCAGCAGCGAGGCAAACAGAGCGGGCAATTTCGCAGACTTGAGCGGAAAGGCCGGAAACCGCCTGCGGCGCGGGGCGCAGGCGGTCTCTGCCGTCCTGCCCATATCCGGCTTGTGTATTGCCGCTTGACAAGGAAAAAGATATTGGCTATATAATGCACTGTCCAAAAAGGCTGACAGTGCCGGACAGCTGGGCAGGCCGTTTTTTCAGGCCGCAGCGGCCCCGGACGCACGGGCTGGAGGATGATGAGCGGGTGTAGCTCAGCTGGCAGAGCACAAGCTTCCCAAGCTTGGGGCCACGGGTTCGAACCCCGTTACCCGCTCCATGTTCGCCGACGTGTTGGCCCGCCGGTTCCGCGCTGCGGCGGAAACCGGACGTATCGCTGAGGTTTTGTGAAAGTGGGCTTGTCCCGCTTTTTTTATTGGTATTGCATGAAGAAGAGGCAGGGCGCAGGCCCGGCTGGCAGAGAAAGGAAGGCGGCTTGTGAGCGGAGACCGGGTTGTCAGGGCGGCGGAGGACTTCGCCCGTCCGATTGCGGAGGAAATGGGGCTGGAGCTGGTCGAGACGCAGTTCCGGCAGGAATCCGGCGGCTGGGTGCTGCGGCTGTTCATTGACCGCGCAGAAGGCGGCGTGGGCATTGACGACTGCGCCTCGGTGAGCCGCCAGCTGGCGGCGCGCCTAGAGGCCGAGGATGTCATCAGCCACGCCTACACGCTGGAGGTCTCCTCGCCCGGAGCCGAGCGTCCGCTCAAGCGGATCGAGGATTTCATCCGCTTCACAGGCCGCCGGGTCAAAATCAAACTCAAGGAGCCGGTCAACGGCGAGTATGCCTTTTTCGGCACGCTGGCGGCGGCGGACAAAGAGCGGCAGCAGATCACGCTGGCTGCCGAGCAGGCCGGGCCGATGACTGTTGAGCTGGACGCAGTGGCCAAGGCCAGGCTCTGTCTGTGAGCGGGCGGCTGACCGAGAGGAGAGGACATGTCAGAATTAAAACGGATACTGGATCAGATCTGCCGCGACAAAGGCATAGACCGCACCCTGATGATCGAGGCGATCGAAGAGGCCGTGCGTTCGGCGGTGCGGAAAAAATACGGCGGCAAGCGGGACGTGGAGGTGCAGTACAACGAGACGCTGGGCGAGATCGAGGTCTTCCGCTATCGCACGGTGGTGGATGATGTCTGGGACGAGGAGTCGGAGATTCATATCGACGAGGCCCGCAAGCTGGCCCCGGACATCGAGCTGGAAGAAGACCTCGGCGAGAAGCTGGACAACGTGGCCGAGCTGGGCCGCATCGCCGCCCAGTCCGCCAAGCAGGTGATCATTCACAAAATGCGCGACGCGGAGCGTGAAGTGGTCTTTGACATGTACCGCGACCGCGAAGGCACCATCGTGGACGGCATCGTCCAGCGTTTTGAGCGCGGCAAGATGATCATCAACCTGGGCCGCACCGACGCGGTGCTGCCGCGCGAAGGGCAGATACCGAAGCGCTCCTACAAGCAGGGCGATCGCATCCGGGCCTATTTGCAGGAAGTGCGGCATGATGCCCGCGACTCGCAGCTGCTTCTCAGCCGCACCTGCAACGAGTTCCTGATCAAGCTCTTTGAGCTGGAAGTGCCGGAGATCGCCGAAGGCATCGTCAAGATTATGGGGGCCTCGCGCGAGCCGGGCTTCCGGGCGAAAATTTCCGTGACCTCCAGCGAGTCGGATGTGGATCCGGTCGGTGCCTGCGTGGGCGTGCGGGGAGCTCGGGTGCAGAACGTGGTGCAGGAATTGCAGGGCGAGCGGATTGACATCGTGCCGTGGAGTCCTGATCCGGCCCGCTACGTGGCCAACGCGCTGGCTCCGGCGGAAGTGACCAGGGTCATGGTTGACGAGGAGAACCACTCGCTGCTGGCTGTGGTCCCGGATGATCAGCTCTCGCTGGCCATTGGCCGGCAGGGGCAGAATGTGCGCCTGGCCGCCCGCCTCCTCAGCTGGCGGATTGATGTGAAAAGCGAGAAGCATTTCGGCGCAATGAGCAGTCCGGGCTGGCAGAGTCTGCTGGACTTGGAGGGCATTGACGAGGCCGAGGCCGAGCGGCTGGCTGACGCAGGCATTGATTCCGCCGAGAAGCTGGCTGCCGCGTCGCTGGCGGAGATCGTCAGGCTGACCGGCATGGATGAGGATCAGGCCGCGCTGCTGAAGATTCAAGCTGCCGAAGCCGGACAGGAGCAGCCGAAGGCGGGAGAGGCTGAGCCGGTCTCCGGCCTGCCGCAGGACGAGACAGAAGACTGATCCGGCCATGCGGCGGGGGCATGTCCCGATCCGCAGCTGCAAAGGCTGCGGGCAGAAGCGTCCGGCAGCTGAGCTGATCCGCCTGACGCTGGCTGCGGACGGCGGCTTGGCTGAGGACAGCGGCAGATGCCTGCCAGGGCGCGGGGTCTGGTGCTGTCCGGGCGGCGCGTGCCGCCTCCGGCTGGAGAAGAACAAAAAAGGCTTGAGACGGGCGTTTCGTCTTTCAGCTGCTGCAGATTGCAGTTATACTACGGGCAAAAAAGGTCACGGGAGCAATTGATGAGCAGGATCCGCATCTACGATCTGGCGAAAGAGGCTGGTCTGAAAAGCAAAGATCTGGCAGATAAGCTGGCGGCAATGGGTTATCCGATCAAAAGTCCCAGTTCCACAGTTGATGACGACATGGCCGCTGATATCCGCCGCAAGATTTTAGGCAAGGCAATGGCTGAGATGACGGAGAAACCCATCGGCGCAAAACACAGAGGTGCGGAGATGGCAGACAAAGGGGGCGCATCGGTGGTCCGGCGCAGGTCCCGCGATCAGAAGGAACATCTGGCCCGGCAGGCTGAAGAGGCGGCGGTCAGAGCGGCGGAGCAGGCGGCACGGAAAAAGGCTGCTGAAGAGCAGCAGGCGCAGGCGGTCAGACCTGCTGCGGCAGCAGCGGCCGAGCCGGCAGCGGGAGGAGCCGCTCCTGCCGCAGAACGGGTGCGCAGGGAGGTTCCGGCAGGCGGCGAGCGGCAGCCCCAGCCGCCGAAACGGGCCAAAGGCTTGGCCCGGATCATCGGCCAAGTGGAGATTCCCGTGCCGGTTGAGGAGCCGAGACGTTCCGGCGGAGGCGGCAGGCCGCAGGGGCAAGGCGGCGGCGCGGCCCGTCCGCAGTCATCCTCCTCGTCCAGACCAGCACGGCCTGCGGCGGCAAGCGCGGCGGCGGCTCCGGCAGCAGCTCCAGATCCAGCCCGCAGCGGCGGCAGAGTCGGTGTCGCCGCCAAGAAAAGCACCGGCGGCAAGCGCGGCGGTTCCGTTGAAGAGGAGAACCGGGCGAAAAGCGGCAAGGGCGGCAGCAGCCGGAGCAAGGGCGGAGGTGGTGGCGGCCGTCATCAGGCACTGGCCTACGTCGGATCGGGCGACGACATGCCCTATCAGGGCCGCCGCAAAAAAGACAGACGGCCCAAGGCCAAGCCGCTGCCACCGCCAGTAGGCGAGACCAAGGCTATCAAGCGGCGGATCACCGTCTTTGAAACCATCACCGTCGGCGAGCTGGCCAAACGGATGGGCACCAAGGCGGGCGAGGTCATTGCCAAGCTGATGAAGCTGGGTGTGCTGGCAACGCTCAATCAATCTTTGGATGTCGACACCGCCGCGCTGGTCGCTGCTGATTTCGGCTATGAGGTCGAGCAGGGCATGACCGAGGAGTTGGGCGTGGAAGCTTTGCAGGCCGAGGAGACTGGCGGCGAGCGTGTGCCACGCTTCCCGGTGGTCACGGTCATGGGCCATGTTGACCACGGCAAAACCTCGATACTCGACGCGATCCGCCGCACTGACGTGGCCGCAGGCGAGGCGGGCGGCATCACCCAGCATATTGGCGCGTACCATGTGCAGGCTCCGTCTGGCGACATCACCTTTGTGGACACGCCAGGGCACGCCGCTTTCACCGAAATGCGGGCGCGCGGTGCCAAGGTCACGGACATCGTCGTGCTGGTTGTGGCCGCCGACGACGGCGTCATGGAGCAGACTAAGGAGGCCATCGCCCACGCGCAGGCCGCCGAAGTGCCAATTGTGGTGGCGATCAACAAGATTGACAAGGACAACGCCGACCCGGCCCGGGTCATCCGCGAACTGGGCGATTTCGGCTTGATTCCTGAGGCTTGGGGCGGCAGCACGATTTTCTGCGAGACCGCAGCCAAAAAAGGCATCGGCATCGCCGAGCTGCTCGAAAGCATCCAGCTGCAGGCGGAAATCCTTGAGCTGACCGCTGATCCCAAGCGCAAGGCGCGGGGCACGGTCATCGAGGCCCAGCTGCACAAGGGCCGGGGGCCGGTGGCCACGGTGCTGGTGCAGGAAGGCACGCTGCGGGTGGGCGAGTGGTTCATCGCCGGACAGTTCAGCGGCAAGGTGCGCAGCCTGATGAACGAGCGCGGCGAGCTGATTGCTGAGGCCGGGCCGTCCATTCCGGTCGAGGTGCAGGGGCTTTCCGGCGTGCCGCAGGCGGGCGACGAGTTCATGGTGCTCAAAGACGAGAAGATGGCGAAAGCCCTCTCTGATGCCCGCCAGCTCAAGGTGCGCGAGTCCGAGCTGGCCTCAGCCACCAAGGTTTCGCTCGACAACCTCTTTGACAAGATGGCCGAGCAGACCGTGAAGGAGCTGAAGGTGGTGCTGCGCGCCGACGTGCAGGGCACCTTGCAGGCCTTCGGCCAGGCAGC
>NZ_JBLWEP010000066.1:10125-11440 GCF_048287355.1 Candidatus Electronema sp. TJ | reverse complement strand
CCTATAGGCGGATGCAATGACTGGTTGCAGCAACAGGTTTTGTCAGCACGCTGCGCCGCTGTGCAGCTTAAAGTAAGGCAGCAGCAGGTCTTCCATGCTGTAGAAGCCCTTCGGCTTGCCCTTAAGATTCTCGACAGCGAAGAGAACGCCGTTGCCGAACGCCTCGCGGGTGATGGATTCATGCTTCAGCCGGACAGTCTGATAGGGAAAACCGAACAGTATCTCGTGAACACCGATGATGCCGCCTGCCCGGACTGATTTGATCTCCGCCTCCTCCATGCCCAGCGTCCGGGCAATGATCTTGGCGGTGCCTGACACTTCCTTTTTCTGCTTGAAGTGCTCCTCCACGATCTCAACATCAGTGTGTGGGGCTATGGTTTGCAGTATCTTTGCTGCAAGGAGCAGAAAGTTGATGCCGACCGTGATATTGGGCGAGTGCATCACCACTGTCCGCTTGGACAATTTATGCAGCCGCCGCAGCGTCGCTTTGGGGTAATTTGAGATTGCGCTGACAATCGCCACGCCGCAGTCTGCCGCCGCATCGCCGTAATAGTCTATTCCTTCATCAGAAGAGAAGTCAATCACCGCATCAACCGGAAATTTGCTGAACAGTTCCGCTGCGGAGAACTCTTCTTTGGAATAAATTTGGCCTGGCTCGTCAGATTCAACACCGAAGAATTCAGGAACTGAGCGGTGTTCCAGCCGTCTGGAGCGGCGCACCACCCATTGCAGTTTGGTTTGTTTGGATTCAAGCAGCACTGAAGCAACCGCTTTGCCTGTTTTTCCAAAACCGATAATGCCAACTTTCATTCCTGTTCCTCCTTGAGCAGCAGGTTGTATCAAAAAAAGCAGAGGCGGAAAGGAAAGTCCGCTCCTGCGCTGTCTTCATGCGGATGCCGTGTCTGTTTCAGCTCCTTTGTGCTTGAAGAAATTGTTCTGCATATACGTTCAACCGATGTTCAGAGTGGTTGAACGTATCCGCTGGTATGGTTCAATGGCTATCTGGGGCCGTTCATCGGCTCCGAAGAGCGGTTCAACGTGCCTTGGGATACGTTTTTCCTATCGCCGGATACGTTCTACGCATCCATGAATACGAATGACGGATTGTAAGGGCGGTTCGCGAACCGCCCTTACGGGTTCTGCCACATGCTGATTTCTCAAACCGCCCTCAAACATCCCAAAAGCGTCTCCGGGGCAATGTCAATATTGCCCCGCCAGACGACCGTGCTGTTTTCCACTCATGGCCTTCATGAACAGCGGCAGATTCTTCAGCTTCAAATCAGCAAGCTGCGGTCTTCCTGCGGCGCAACGCTGA
>NZ_JBLWEP010000066.1:0-9846 GCF_048287355.1 Candidatus Electronema sp. TJ | reverse complement strand
TCTCTCCAGCTCCGCAAGATACCTGCCGGACAGCTGCTCTATCTCATAAAAGAGCTGCGCCCGTGCTGTTTGTGCTGTCGCCATGTTTATTCGTCATTTTTTATGAAACCTTGCATCGTTGTTCCGCCCACCGGAGGCGAAAAACGGCAGCCAATGGCTGTTCAACCGATATCCAGAGCCGATGAACGGCCCCGCAGGTCTGTTAAACGGCTCTTTGGGGCGGTTGATCGGCTTTCAAGATACGATGAACGTATCCGTCGGGCCGTTCATCGTATCCTTGGAATACGTTTTTCCTATCGGCGGATGCGGTTCTGCGTATCAACGCATATGAACGACGGGTTGCAGAGGCGGTTCGCGAACCGCCTCTACGGATTTCGCCACGTGCTGATTCCTCAAACCGCCCTCGAACAGCCCCACAGCGTCTCCGGGTCAATATCAATATTGCCCGGCCAGACCACCGTGCCGTTCTCCACGCTGGCCTTCATGAACAGCGGTAGGTTTTTCAGCTTGAGAAAAGGCTTTTTTTCCAGCAATGGCACCATATCAAAGATGCGCCGCTCGTTGTTTTCAAACGTCAGCAGCAAGCTGCGGTCTTCCTGCGGCGCAACGCTGATCACGTCCAGCAAGAGTTGCATGAGGTTCTCCGTCTTATTGCAGCGGCGCGATGCGGAACGGCTCCTCGCCAGCAAGGGCCAGCTCCCAGTCGGCCAGCAGCTCATCTTTGTGAATGTCCATCCAGACCTGCACCATACGCAGCTGCCTGGCCGGGAAAGCTCCGGCCAAAACCGTTCCGTCTTCAATCGCGACCGAGGCCTTCTTCCCTTGGTAGCGGACATGAACATGCGGCGTGCTGTGCTGCCCCAAATGTTCATAATAGATCGAGACAAGTAGCCGTAGAACATCGAAACGGTAGGCATGATGATTCCCTATTTCTGTTGAGCCAGCTGCTGATTCCCCTTCTCCGCCGCCACGTCGCCCTGCGGCTTCTCCCCAAACGGCGCGGCCTTCACCTCCGTGCCTGGCCGGAGCATCAGCAGGCCTTCGACAATCACCTTGTCGCCAGGAGCAAGGCCCTTGGAGACCAGCCACTTGTCCTCCACTGCCCGCTCGATGGTCAGCATCCGCATCTCGGTCTTACTCTCCGCGCCAACCACCAGAACAAAAGGCTGGCCTTTGCCGTTGCGGGACACGGCCTGCTGCGGCACGAGCAGGCCCTGCTCGCGCACGCCTTCCTGAATCACCGTGCGGACAAACATGCCTGGCAGCAGCATGCCGTTCGGGTTGGGAAAGACGGCCCGCAGCAGCACCGAGCCGGTGCTCTGATCCACGGTCACGTCGCTGAACTGGAGGGTGCCGTCAAGGGGATAGGCCGCTCCGCTCTCCAAAAGCAGGCGGACTTTGCGCTGGTTCTTCGCTGCTTGGCCGCCGCTGTTGAGCTGGAGCAGTTTGGCTGCTGACTGCGGCATGTCAGCATAGATGGGGTCAAGCTGCTGCACTGCGGTCAGGGGAGCGGCCTGATAGGCAGTGACCACCGCGCCTTCGGTGACGTTGGAAACGCCTGTCCGGCCGGAGATAGGGGCTGTGACCTTGGTGTAGCCGAGGTTGATGCGGGCGGTCTTGACTGCCGCCTCAGCCTGCTGCACCGAGGCTTCGGCAGCGGCTATCGCGCTTTTGCTGCTCTCGACCTGGGCTTCGGCAGCGGCCAAGGCGGCCTCGGCCACAGCTACCTCGGTAGCGGCTTGATCGCGCTGCACCGCCGAGTTGACCTTGTTTTTGAACAGGTCCTCGGCCCGCTGACTGTTGCTGCGGGCAAGGCTCAAGGTGGCCCGCAGGCGCACCGCATCCGCCTGACCCGCCTTCAGCGCGGCAGCAGCCCGTTCAGCAGCTTTGCGGGAAGCCAGCAGGCTGGCTTCGGCGTTGTCGAGCGCGGCTTGAAAGGGCGCAGGGTCAATTTGATACAGGGCTTCGCCCGCCTTCACATCCGCGCCCTCGGTGAAGAGCCGCTTCTGAATGATGCCGCTCACTTGCGGCCTGATCTCCGCCGCCCGGTAGGCAGCGGTGCGGCCCGGCAGCTCGGCGGTCAGCTCCACCCGCTGCGGCTGCACAACCACAAAGGACACCGCTGGCATGGGCTTGCCCTGCGGGCCTTGTCCTGGCTGGCCGCCTTGCTGCGGGCCGCCGCCCTTGCCAAGCAGCGCGGCCAGAGACTGCGCGCCCTCTTTGCAGCTGGCGGTCAGCAGGCTGCTGGACAGCAGGAGCAGCAGGAGGCTTTGTTGATAGATTGTCTTCATGGCGGTCTCCAGTATCGCAGAGGCTTTATTCCATCAGCCCGTGAAAGAAAATGTTGAGAAGGATGTCCGGCGATTCGGGGTAAGGCTGCCGCTCCTCCAGCCAGTGAAAGAGGAAGGCGTTGCAGAGACTGTCCAAGGCCAGAGCAAGGTGCCAAGGATCGGCGGTGCGGCGAAACAGCCCGCTGGCCATGCCGTCAGCAAAGACACTCTCTAAGCGGCGCAGGGTCAGCTCGCAGCGTGCTCTGATATCGCTGTCCAAGCCGGCTTTGATGTTGAAGCTTGCGCCGCGATGCTCGGCAAAATACAGGCGGACGCAGGCCGCGTTGTCCATGAAAACCCGGCCTTTGGCCTGCACATAGCTGCGCAGCCGCTCCACCGCATTGCCCTCCGCTCTCAAAGCCTCGGTCAGGGCGGCATGAAAGCGGTCCGCCTGCTCCGAGATCAGGGCTTTGTAGAGGTCTTCTTTGTTTTTAAAAAATTTGTACAACGTGCCGACGGCGAACTCTGCCTTCTCGGCAATCTCCTGCATGGAAACATTGTGGTAGCCTTTCTCCGAAAAGAGAGCCAGCGCGGCGGCGAGCATGTCCTGCCGCTGCCTGATTCTCTCTCTCTCCCGGCGCGGGAGGTTCAGTTCGCACATGTGCTGACAAGCGGTCTTGATCTGTTTAATGAGGCAGTCGTACGGAAAGTGACGCACGGTTCACATTCTAAATAAACACTTCTATTTCTTCAAGAGGGAAAATTGAAAAAAAGCTATGCTGTCCGCTCGTACTGCTGTCCGGGCAGCTGGCGGAGCAGCCCTTTCAGCTCCAAGCTGAGAAGCAGGCCGTGCAGGCCGCTGACCGGCAAGCCGCTTTTGGCTGTCAGCTCATCAATGTCCGCCGGACCCGGACAGTCGGCAAATAAGGTCAGTACGCCGCGTTCCTCCGTGGAAAGATCGTCTGGAAGCAGCGGCGCGGCAGACGGCCTGCCTCTGCCGCCGATGTCCGGCAGCCCAGACAGGATGTCCTCAATCGAATGAACCAGATGTGCGCCTTGCTGGATGAGGCGGTGTGCGCCTTCGCTTTGCGGGGAGTCTATCCTGCCCGGAACGGCGAAGACCTCGCGGTTCTGCTCCAAGGCCAGCTCGGCGGTGATCTTTGCGCCGGAGCGCACGGCTGCCTCCACCACGATCACGCCAAGCGAGAGGCCGCTGATAATCCGGTTGCGGGCCGGAAAGCGAAAGGGTTCCGGTGGAGCACCGAGCGGGTATTCGCTCACAATCAGCCCCTGCGCCAATATCTGTCCGTACAGGCGGCTGTGAAAACGGGGATAGACCACATCCGCGCCGCAGCCGAGCACAGCGACTGTGCTGCCTCCGGCAGCCAGTGCGCCTGCGTGGGCCTGCCCATCAATGCCTTCGGCCATGCCGCTGACCACAGTAAAACCCGCCTGAACGAGCTGACGGGCAAGCATGAAGCTGACATTGCGGCCATAGCCGCTGGCAGAGCGTGCGCCAACTACAGCGACGGAGGGTGTTTGCAGAAAAGAAATATCACCTCTGCACCAGAGCAGGGCGGGCGGATCATGTATGGTGCGGAGCTGAGGAGGATAGAAGGGATCAAGGAAGGAAATCAGCCGCACTCCGGCTGCTGCGGCTTTTTTCTGCTCTTTGGCTGCCCAAGAGCAGGCCTGCGAGAGAACTGTCTGACTGCCGAGCAGAGCGGCCAGCTTGGGGCCGATGCCTTCAACATGTGCCGCTGCCCGGCCAGCGGTCAACACCGCCTTCGGACTGCCGAAGGCGGCAAGCAGACGCTGCATCAGGGCCGGACCCAAGCCCGGCAGGCTGACAAGGGCCAGCCAGTCGCTGATGTCGGCGCGGACCGCCGCCTCTGGATGCTGCGGGTCAGTCGTAGACAAACGGCTCCAAGTAGCGGCTGCGGTTGGGATGACGCAGCTTTTTGATCGCCTGAGATTCTATCTGCCGGATACGCTCCCTCGTCACTGCAAAGCACAGCCCCACCTCTTCCAAGGTGTGGTCGCAGGCCACCTCAATGCCGTAACGCAACCGCAGCACCTGCGCCTCGCGCTCGGTCAGCTCTTCCATCACTTTAGCCAGACAACGGCGCAGACTTTCGGCGATCGAGCTTTCCTGAGGGTCGGGATTGGCCTCATCAATAATGAAGTCGCTGAGCAGGGTGTCTTCTTCGTCCCCCACCGGCGCATCCAAGGAAATTGCGTCTCTGGCAGTCTTGAGGGCAGCGTTGACGTAGTCAACATCGGTGTTGAGCTGCTCGGCCAACTCCTCTGGGGTCGGCTCGCGGCTCTCGTTGCGCTGAAACTCGCGGGTGAAGCGCAGCATCCGGTTGATGGCCTCAATCATGTGCACCGGCAGGCGGATGGTGCGTCCTTGATCGGCGATGCCCCGGTTGATGGCCTGTCGGATCCACCATGTGGCGTAAGTGGAGAACTTGTAGCCCCGGCTGTGGTCGTATTTTTCCACCGCCTTCATCAGACCGATGTTGCCTTCCTGAATCAGGTCAGGCAGGGCCATGCCTCGGTTGAGGAATTTCTTCGAGATGGAAATTACTAAGCGCAAATTGGCCCGCACCAAGGCCT
Source organism: Candidatus Electronema sp. TJ (assembly GCF_048287355.1). Lineage (NCBI taxonomy): Bacteria > Pseudomonadati > Thermodesulfobacteriota > Desulfobulbia > Desulfobulbales > Desulfobulbaceae > Candidatus Electronema > Candidatus Electronema sp. TJ. The sequence goes on along the minus strand of NZ_JBLWEP010000066.1, from coordinate 4,957 downwards.
CCTTGGCCTGCTTGGCCATCAGGCGACCAATCTTCACTTCAGTGAAAAGGGAGTTGAAGCTGCGGCAGTCCATGCCCACCGTCTCAGCCAGATCAAGGCATATCTGCCGCTCCAGCTCGTCGACATGGTGATCTTCAGGGGCGCAATGTCCATTTCTGGAGGCCAGCAGAGCCTCGCGCCGCGCCCTGATCCGCACTTCGCGGAACTTCTCGCTGAACTCCTCCACTGCCTTGACCACTGGCAGCAGGCTGCGGAAGCTGACCCGCCAGCTGCGGAACAAGCCGCTGATTTCCAATCCTGCGTCGCGGATGCTATCGCCCAGCCGCTCCTCATCCGTTTGACTGCCTAGCTGTGCCCTCAGCTGCTGGAACAAGGCGGATCGCTGCTGATCAAGCTGGTCGGCCCGGTCAACGGCGGCGATAAATGCCTCGCGAATAACTGCCAGCCCGCTCTCGTCATTCTCCGAAACTCCATTAAGCACAGAGCCGATGCGCAGACTGCCCTGCTGCAAACCAGCTTTCAGTGTCTTAAGCGCCTCCAGCCCGACGGTCAGCTGAAGGAGCGCGTTCTGCACTCTGTTTTCGCCTTCCTCAATTTTCTTCGCCAGCGCGATTTCCTCGTGATAGGAGAGCAGATCCAGCTCGCCCATCTCGCGGAGATAAATATTCATCGGATCCGAGCCGAACTCATCCTGACAGGGCCGGTCCTCCTCATGGACGCTGTCGCCGCCATGCTCGTCATCGGATACGTCCGCGTCCGGGCTGCTGGTCACATCCTCTTCTTCGTCTTCATAATAAAATTTTTCTGAAGACAGCTCTAACTGGTTCTTCACGCTGATACCTCCTCCGTACCGTTGTTCAAAAATCCCAGCCTTGCAGACGAAATCCGCCGATTCCGCCCCCCCCCTGCCGTTTTTTCATCCCTGCGCCTGCTGCCGACCAATGTCCTCAACTTTTTTCTTGCAGTCAGAGACCGCTCTTCACAGCCAGCAGCCTTCAGGCGGCAAAAAAACATTTGATCGTCTGCTTTTCGCCCCCGCAGTGCCTTTCCATACAATATACAATTTTTTGCATCCGATGTACAGAATTTTCTACAGCCACAGCGTGGTTTTCTATTTAAACAAGCCCGCTTGTTTCTGCCATCCCCCAAAAAAAGAAGCGGTATTTTTCCATTCAACAGCTCCCGCTTAGACAGCACCGTAAAAAATATCAGGAATGAATCTCAGCAACATATATTATACACATCTTCCGAATCTTCTGCAAGAAATCAGTACTAAAAATCTGCTGTCTCCTGTCTTAGGGAGATTATTTTCAGCTGTAGCTTGCGAACCATTTCTTCATCCCCGGACTGCACAGCCTGACTTTGCTGCCGCAGCAGCTCAGCGTTAAGCCGCTGTTTATTTCTAGCGCGGAACCATGCACACAAATCATCTAAATTTTTATATTCATCTTCGTCGTCAAAGACATCGGTCGCGTTGTGCAGCTCAGACAGCTCCTGTAGCTGTCGGCTGGAGCTGCCAGTGCCTTGTCGGAGCAGATTGACCACTTGCTGCCGCGCCGAGCCGTCAGGCAATACCGAAAGCAGTTGCTCCGGGGCGAACTGCCCTGCTTCCGCCAGCGTCCGCATGGCAGCGGCAATTTCCTGTACTGGCGGTGCAAAGGATATCATGCACTCCAATAACCCTTCCTTGATGAGTGTGCTGAAATGCTCTGGGTAGCAGACAAGCATATAAAGCAGCCGCTGCTCCAGTGCCGACAGCGGCGCAGTTTCCTCAAGCGCAGGCGGCGGAACCTGCTGCTCTTCAGCTGGGTCAAAAAACGGAAAAGGAGACTGTTCCATCTCCTTCAGTTCCGTTTTTGGCAGGAAATGTTCCGCCGACACCCCCAGCTTGCCTGCAAAATGCGCGGCCATGAGCTCCCTTTGCGCTGGATCAACAACCAGCTTCACCAATTCCGCCAGCTCCGCCATGATCTTGCTTTTCCCGGCCAGCGTGTAGCCGTGTTCTTTGGCAAGAGCATCGTAGATGAATTCCGGCAGCGGATCAGCTTTGTCAAGGAGCTGGCGAACAGCATCCGCCCCATGCTCACGTACGAAGCTGTCCGGGTCATGTCCGGCGGGCAGGAGGGCGGCCTTGGCTTCCAGTCCCTCGGCAAGGAAGATCGGCACCGCCCGCCGCGCCGCCCGCAGCCCTGCCGCATCGCCGTCAAAGAGCAGCACGGCTTCGGCGCACAGGCCGCGCAGAGCACGCACATGCTCTTTTGTAAGGGACGTGCCCAGCGGCGCGACCGTGTTGCTGATGCCGTGCACATCAAGCAGGAGCAGGTCGAAATTGCCCTCTACGATCACCGCCCGGCGGCTTTGGCGGATCGCCTCCCGGTGCTGATGCAGGCCGAACAGGAGACGGCCCTTTTCAAAGACCGGGCTTTCCGGCGAGTTCATGTACTTCGGCTGTCCGTCGCCAAGCACACGCCCGCCAAAGGCGCATACCCGCCCGCTGTGGTCAAGGATGGGAAACAGCAGCCGGGCGCGGAAACGGTCATAGAAGCCTTTGCCGCTGTTTCTGCGCACAATCAGCCCGGCCTGCTCCAGCATCTCAGGGCTGAATTTGGCCGCCAGCCGGGTGCTGATGAAGTCCCATGAGTCCGGCGCGAAACCAAGCTGATACTGGATGATGAATGTCTGAGGCACCCCGCGCCGCTGCAAATACTGCCGGGCTGCTTCCGCATCCGGGGATGTGGTCAGGTGCTCATGGCAGAGCCGGGCGGCCTTTGTGTTGATCGCATAAAGCAGCTCGCGCCTCTGCCGCCGTTCCTGCTCCGCCTCGTTCAGCTTCAGTTCCGGCAGGCTGATCTGGTGCCGCTTAGCCAGCTCCTTCAGAGCATCAACGTAGCTCAGATTCTGATGTTTCATCAGGAAGCTGAAGACATCCCCAGACTCGCCGCAGCCGAAGCATTTGTAATGCTGCCGCTGCGGATTCACTGAAAAGGAAGGCGTTTTCTCCCCGTGAAAGGGGCAAAGACCGGTGTAGTTGGCTCCGGCCCGCCGGAGCTGCACATGCTCACCAATCACCTGCACGATGTCAGCAGCCTCGCGTACCCGCTCTCTGGTTTCTTCCCAAGATTTTTTTAATTCCATATGGATTGCGCCTGTTCGGCACATAATTGCAGACAGAAGATTAGTCATACACCATAATCATCTGAATATCAATGGAATTTATTGAGCTGACAAAAAAATCGCAACAAAGGCAGGGACGGCGTAAAAAAGAGAAGCGGCTTGATCAGCCTTTCAGCCGCTCCCGGAGCTGGCGGAAAAAAAGCTCCGTGCGCAGGAAGGGCCGCCAGCGCAGAATGAAACTGGAGCAATCCCAGAGCCTGCGCGGACCCGGCGGCAATTTTTCAGCCTGATGCTGACCGTGAAAGTCGTCCAAATGCTGCTGCTGGCGGATCGCTTCGATTTCGCTGTTTTTCGGAAAGGCGAGGCGGGTGAGCAGCAGATAGTTGAGCCAAGGCTTCAGCTCGGCAAAGGTGAAACCAAGCAGAGCGGCAGCAGTGCCGTACTGCTTCGCGCCAGCAAGGATGCCTTCCTGCAAAGGCCGGAACTGCTCGCTGTGCGCCTGCTCTGCCTTTGCCGCTGCGTCATCGCTGCGGCGGAAAAGCAATTCATAGCCCGCCTCATTGTCCGCCAGCCGGTAAGCGTTGAGGGTCGGATGCGGGGCGCGGCAGACTTCCTCAAATAAATCCAAGTTGGCGAGCATGGCCGACGCGGCGGCATCGAAACGGTCGCGGTCATAAACCATGCCGCGTATTTGGTTGCGCGGGGTCTCCGGGTAGGGAATGCCCCGGCTGGCCCCGAAGAGCAGGCCGTGACAGCGGGGCGCGTCGCTGCGGTGGGCAACAGCCCGGTGCAGAAAACGCTGGATGGTGCCCAGCCAGCCGATGTCCACCAAGGCCACGTCTGTCTGCTGAAAAAAGCCCTGCCCCTCCAGATAGCGCAGCAAAGCCTGATTGGCGGGCAGCGTCTGCCGCCGCACCTCGGCTTGAAAGTCCTCTTCTTCCAGCATCTCGTTGAAACGGATGCGGTTCTCCATAAGAAAACCCGCGTGCGCCGGGGAGAGCACGGTTTCTTGATTCAGATCATGCTTGGACAAGTATGGAGCGAACGGCTCCGCCTGCAAACCGAAAACCCGGCAGACATCGCGGAAGTCACGGTTGCCCGCAGGCAGGAAGACGATGTCCGTGTGCTCCCGATCCAAGCCAGCATGGGCGCAGCTGGCCGGGGCCAAGGCCATGCGGCTGACATAAAGATACGAAACCTTAGGTAGCTCGGCTCCGGCGAAGACACGCGGCGCGACCTCGTTCCATATCTGCTCGAAGAGCCAGCCTTCGCGGGAGAAAAAATAAATGCGCCTGATCTCCGAGCGCAGGCAGTGCTCGGCCACGCCCTGAATGAAGCCTGCGAAGAGCGGGGCAAAGACGTTGAAGCCCTGCACATAGAGCGGATGGCGGGGGATGTTCTCTGCTTCCAGCGGCAGCATGAGCTGCTGGAGGGCGCGGCCCCGGTAAAAAGGCTGGCTGAGGGAGTATTCGCAGTAGCGTTTGGCCAAGGATTTGCGCAGCTTTTCCCGCCCATCACGGAGGACAAGAGCTTTGATGCCCTGCTCCTGCGGGCGCAGGCCGTCGGAAATGGGATTGTCGCCGACATGCAGCCAGCGGTCATAACGCAGGCTGAAGCGTTCCTTGAGCATCGGGAAAGCGAGGCCCGAAGCCTTGGCAAGAAAGGTGTCTGCGGAGGAAATGACTGCGTCAACATGTTCCAGCAAACCGGCGTGCGCGACCAGCCGTTCCAGATGACTGGCGGGCAGGTAAATATCTGAGATGATCAGCAGCCGCTTGCCCTGCGCTTTCAATTCCTTCAGCCAGACCGCCAGCTCGGCGCGGGGCACAAGGACGGCATTCTC
>NZ_JBLWEP010000065.1:0-11480 GCF_048287355.1 Candidatus Electronema sp. TJ | reverse complement strand
CGGAAACGCCGGGTGCTGATTCTCAAGGAGCTGCCGCTGTTTCTGTTCTGCCGTCTGCCCAGCATTGTTCGGCGGAAGATCAACAAGCAGTTTGCTTCTGGCATGACCTGCTGCTACCGGGTGCCGCATTATTCGGACATGGTCGGTGGGAAGATTCCTGCATGGTTTTATGTCGGCAGGAACGCTCAGCTTATACTCTCTTTTCCGTGGAATAGACCATTGCATTGCGAGGAAGAGGACGAATGCGGCAGCGTCAGCAGCTTCATCTATTGCAATCATGTTTCCTGTCCTTCTTTGGAAATTGAGATTGAGGCCGAAGGATTGCAAATTGACGGCGAGCGGCGGCAGATATATGAACTCAGCACCTTGCCTGCTGTGTACCGCTGGAATTTTTCCGCTGACAACTCTGGAACATTTATTATAAAAATCACAGCCAAACTGCATGCCAGCCCAGATGGCGAGCCAGTGCACGCTTTTGCCGCGCAGCGAATCCGGGTACTGCAACTTCCCTTTCTCAACGGCGACCAAGTACGGACGGCAGCGGCAGCTTCCGCAGTGCTGACCGTACTTTCCGCCATCAATCTCTTCTTTTGCTGAAACAAATGGAGCGGCTGCAAAAGATCATCGCCAGTGCAGGCATCTGCTCGCGCCGCGCCGCCGAGCAGCTCATCGCTGCTGGCCGCGTAACGGTGGACGGCGAGATTGTCACTGAGCTGGGCTGCAAGGCGGACCCGGCGCAATCAGCTGTTGCCGTTGACGGCAAAGTGCTGCGGCTGGAAGAGGAAAAGGTCTGTCTCCTGCTCAACAAGCCGCGAGGCTACGTCACCACGCTGTCGGATCCGCAAGGCCGCCCAATTGTCAGCGACCTACTGCCGCCGGAGATTAGACAGCGGCTTTTCCCGGTAGGCCGTCTGGATCTTGACAGCGAGGGCGCATTGCTGATGACCAACGACGGCGAGCTGGCCAACAAAATTCTGCATCCAAAATTTGAGGTGAAGAAGACCTACGAGGCCACGGTGCGCGATGCACCTGGCGAGGATGATTTGCGGCGGCTGGAGCAGGGTCTGCTCATCGACGGCCAGATGACTTGGCCTGCGCGGACCAGGGTGCTGCGGCAGGAGAAAGGCCGTGCCGTGATTGAAATTGTCATCCACGAGGGTAAGAAGCGGCAGGTGCGGAAGATGTTTCAAACAGTCGGCCATCCGGTGCTGCGGCTGAAGCGGACAGCCTACGGCGGCCTGCGGCTGGGCAGTCTGGGGCCGGGGAAGTGCCGCTCTCTGAAGAAAAGTGATATTGCGAATATATTCCGCTGAATATAAAGACAAATTCCTTTACAATCAGTGCGATAACTGCCATAATAGAAAGTGGAGGCTCAAGGAGCCGCGTCGTTGCCGTCAGGCAGGCGGCGCATAGAACAAGAACGACCGTCCTGTCCCGTTGCAGAAGGCAGGGCGCGACTGCGCAACCAAAGGAGAGAACTGCACAGCATGAACAAATCAGAACTGATAGAGACGCTGGCCGAGAAAGTCAAGCTGCCGGTGCGCGAGACCGCCTCCGTGACCAAAACTATCATCGATGCCATGAGCGAGGCTCTGGTCAAGGGTGATTCGATTGAGATACGGGGTTTTGGCAGCTTCACGGTCAAGAAGTACGACTCGTACACAGGCCGCAACCCGAAATCCGGCGAGAAGATCGACGTGGCTCCGAAGAAGCTGCCTTTCTTCAAGGTCGGCAAAGACCTGCGCGAGCGGGTGGACGCAGAGGCGCGGAAAACGGACGGCAAGTAAGCTGCTCCGGCGCAGGGCGGAATTCAGCTTATGATTCCGCCCACCAAGTCATACACATGAGCCTCGGCGATGCGCACTTTGACAAGCTCGCCGGGGCTTGCCTCACCCTCGTTGATGTAGACGCAGCCGTCAATGTCAGGAGCCTGAAAGCGGGCGCGGCCTTCCAGCAGCAGATCCGTTTCTTGGCTCAGCCCTTCCACCAGCACTTCCTCCTCCCGGCCAACCAGCCGCCGCAGCCGCTGCTGGCTGATTGCCGCTTGGGCTTCCATCACCCGCGCAAAGCGCTCCTGCTTCACCTCGTCCGGCACCTTGGGCTGGAACTCCGCCGCAGGTGCGCCCTCCTCGTCCTCATAGGGGAAGACCCCGACATGATCTAACTGCCAGCGTTGCAGGCAGTCAAGCAGTTCGTCCGCATCTTCTTCCGTCTCGCCGGGGAAGCCGACCATCAATGTGGTGCGCAGGGCGCAGTCAGGAATCAGGCTGCGGATGCGGCTGACGAGCCGGTCTAAGTCCTGCCGCCCGTAGCGTCGGCCCATGCGCCGCAGCACGTTGCTGCTGACATGCTGAAAGGGAATGTCGAGATAGGGCAGGAGGCGCGGCTGTCCGGCCATCAGCTCAAGCAGCTCGTCCGTGACTGAAGCAGGATAAAGATACAGCAGGCGCAGCCAGGGAATGCTGGTCTCCGCCAGCAGCTGGCGGAGCAGGCTGGCCAGACTGCCGCCCAGATCGCTGCCATAGGCGGTCAGGTCTTGGGCGATGAGCGACAGCTCCTTCACACCTCCCTGTTCCAGCGCACGTGCCTCAATGATCAGATCAGAGGCGGGCCGACTGCGCAGCTTACCCCGAATAGCCGGAATCATGCAGTAAGCGCAGCGGTTGTCGCAGCCCTCCGTGATCTTCAGCCAGCTGCGGAAGGGCGGCGTGGAGAGACGGCGTGGCTGTGCGCTGCTGATCAGGCTGCATGAAGGCTGGCTCAGAATCAGCCGCTCCGCTTTGCCGTCGGCCAGCTGGCTGATCAGCTCCAGCAGCCGCTGCTGGTCGTCAATGCCGACAAACAGGTCCACCTCCGGCAGCGCGTCCTGCAAATCCTTGCCATAACGCTGGACAAAGCAGCCTGTCACCACCAGCTTCTTCGTCGGATCACCCTCTTTATATTCAGCCAAGTCCAGGATCTCATCCACCGCCTCCTCGGCTGCCGGGCGGATGAAACCGCAGGTGTTGACCAGCAGCAGCTCGGCCTCTGCCGGGTCTTCCACAGCCTGCCAGCCGCCGAGTTCAAGAGCACCGAGCATCAGCTCGGAGTCGACCAAGTTCTTCGCGCAGCCGAGGCTGGTGAGATGCAGTTTTTTCATATGCTAAATCAGGCCCCGCCGTCCACGTCCAAGATGTCGACCAGGCGGCCCGTGTATTCTTCCCGCACTTTGGCCAGCAAAGCCGCGTAGTTGTCCATAGTCACATTGAGCGTGAGCAGCGGCGAGTCTGTCCAGCCCGGCAGCACATGCAGGCCGTTGCCAGTCACGCGTACCGCGTCGCCGGTCGCGCCGCCCTCGCGCATGTCAAGCAGACGCAGGCGTAGCTCGCCGCTCTGCGCGTCAAACACTGCCTCGACCCGCGTTCTTTCGCTGGTCGCGTTGAGCTGGCCGCCAGTCACCCGCGCCAGCGGGCTGGCTTCGGATCCGCTGAGAATGCCGTGGTTCTGCCCCAAGCTTACTGCCAGCGGCGTGCGCAGCAGGCGCGGATAGATGCCGGTGCGCAGGCTGCCGCGCGGCGTGTAGCGGGTCGAGATGGAGACGCGGTACTCATTGTTCCACTGCTCGCTCTGTTCTGGCACTTCTGGCATGAGGGTAATCATGCTGTTCGACATCACGGCAAAGCGCGTCTGCACAATCCGCCCATCATTGGTGCCTTCAATGACACATTCCCCATTGCCGCCATTGATATCAAAGGCCATTTCTGTTCCAGTCAGACGCAATGCGCCATATGGATTCAGCACATTCTTCAGACGCAGCACTGTGTCTTCCGCCCCGGCAATCACAGGCGTTTTATGATCAGGAGGCCGGCGTTCGAGCACGACTTTCTGTCGCAGCGCCTCGGAGTATGTCCGCGCCGCATACACTTGCACATTGACAACCGCGTTCGGAGGCAGCGGATCGTCTGGCGCATCCATTTTGGCCGAAATGGTGAGGCGGTAGGTGAAGGCGTTTTCCAGCGTCACCTGATTCCCTTCCAGCAGCTGCTCCATGATCTCCGCGTCCCGCGCCCGCAGCACCGCCTCAGCCTGATCCACGCTGCACACTGGATTTTTCAGGACTATCTGCTCGGCCAGCTTCCGATAGCCAACGCTGTCTTTCGCAATAACCCGTGCCCAGTAAGACGGCGGAGTGGTCATGGCATTCATTTCGGGCCGCCATAGAACAGACATGATCGCTTCTCCTTGCTGAAAAGTTCAGGTGCATAAAACTGCTCTTGAAATATCCTCAGGCAAACACTGTAGAAAGGTGCCGATTTTTTGTCAATGGGAAAATACGCTGCAGCGGCAGACGTGCCTGTTTTCCGACACTGGGCCACACAGGGCGAAAGATGTTTCGGCCCTGCGTCAAGACCGGCATGATTGCTTGGTCTCCGGGAGCAGCACTGCCTAGTCTTGGGGAGCAGCACTGCCTAGTCCCTGAGAGCAGGCAGTGCTGCTCCTTGGCAGCAGGCCTGCCTGGTCTTTGGCTGCAAGCATGTCTCTGGATTTTTCCGCAACGCTTCCAGCCTGAAGAAAAAGCATTTGACAAAACTATCCACCATGTGGCAGTCTGAAGGAAGACAGACAATTTTTTTTCTAAGAGAAATCAGAAGGCTTGGAGGAGGGCCAACTTATGCTTCTCTTAAAAAGGTGGAAGTGCATCTGGCTGTTGCCCTGCGCTCTGCTCCAGCTTGTGCCGGACAGAGCTGCGGCGCAATCCGCGCCAATGACCGAGATTGAGAAAGGCTGCGTTGCCATTGCCGCCGAAGATGCGGTGCAGTACAACGAGGCGTTTCGGCAGACTTTTAATGAGACGGTGCGGCGCGTGCAGGAGCAGCGCTGCCCGCCAAATCCTGATTGGATGACCCTGCCGGAAACATTCGCCATGCAGCCGCTGCTGCCGATGCTCCCGCAGGCCATGCAGCCCAAGCTGTCCGCATGTTTCATCGCTGAGCCGGAGCGGGTGCGGGATGTCGCCTACGATATTTTCCTTATTATGCAGGCTGCGCTGGAGAAAGCGCTGCCGCGTCCCTTCTGCCCGCAGCACTGAGGCTCAGCGCGGGCAGAACTTCGCGCCCGCTTATGCGAGGCGCATTTTCTTATCAAACCGTCAACTTGGAGGAATCGTGCCATGGGTATGCTTTCATTGAAACGACAGAAATGGACAGGGCTGCTGCCTGTCATCCTGCTCTGGCTGCTGCCTGGGAACGCGGCGGCGCAGAACAGTCCTCAGCCAGTGAGCAATGAAGAGGGCAAGTGCGTTGTCAGTGTTACCAAGGACGCGCTGCAAAATAATCAGCAGGTGCGGCAGCAGCTTGACCAGACGCTGAGCCAAGTTCGGGCGCAGAGCTGCCAGAGCGGCGAGCAGATGGCGATGGAGCAGTTTGTCATGATGATGTACTCTGTTTTAGCCAGCATGACTCAGCATGAGGTGCTGATGAAATGCTTTCCAATGCTCCTCCAGCAGCAGCAGAACGCGCAGACGCACGAGAAGCTGAATATGGTCATGCAAGTGACCCAGCAAATCATGGCGCAGACGCTCGCACAAAGTGTCCCGCGCCCGCTTTGCCGGTAGTGCAGCATTAAAGAGAAGGCCATGCCTGGCAGCATCTGCGCTGTCAGGCACTTGCATCATCGGATGCGGCAGCACTGGCTGGCGGCATGTCAGACTGAACAATGCGACTAAAAAAGGGGGGGGAGAGAGATAAATATGAATGATCTGCTTTCCATGCCGCTGGGCATCTTGCTTATGATGGCCCTGACCGTCATGCCGATTAAAATTGCCGCAGATCTGTTTGGCGCGGAAAACAATCAGATAAAGCACTGCGCCATAGCCTTGACGCTTGAAGTGCTGGCAGCAATATTGCTGATTGTGTCAGTGGGGGGATTCTCAGCCGTCATGCTCATATTTGTCGCAGCCTCGGCAATCTATTGGATCGTGCTGAAGATATCCTTCAGCTGTTCTTTCGTCTTCACAATCTTTGTATGTATCATTCAGCTTGGGATGCTTCAGTTTCTGGCGAAACTTCCTGCGCTGATCTTGGGCTGATGCGGAGCGTGTGACAGGGGGGCTGACAAGACGGGGCGCAGGCCGGGACGAGCGAAGCCTTCCCCGGCCTTTGTGTTTTGGGCAGTTATGCGGCCGCAGATTCCTCCTGCTCCCGCAGCCGGAGCGCACAGTTTCTCCAGCAGCCAGCACTGCCGCAGCGCTGCGGCAGCCGCTCGCTGGTGACGACGAAGCCGCCGCCCCGGCTGCTGCACGGGCAGCGATCGCTTTCCGGGTCAAAATCCACGACAACAGCACCTTCGGCCGCCGCCAAGCTGCGGTCAATCAGGAAGATCAGCCCGTCAAAGGCAAAGCGCAGGTCGTTTTCCAGCTCTCCGCAGAGAGAGAGGCGCAGTGTCTGGCCCCGGCAGCTGCCCTCTTTCAGGACAATGCGGATTGAGCTGCTGATGTCGAGCTGCGCCAAGAGCGTTTTGATGGCTTTCAGAGCGGCATCGGTCACTGTCAGCATGGTTTCTCTCCTTTTTTTTCTGGGTGAATGGTTCAGCCTCCAAGCATCATTCAAACGGGCCATTATACCTTGGAAAAAAGAAAAAGCATCCGCCTTTGAATCTCTTGACAAAACTGTTCAGTTTGCCACACCGTGAGACTGCGGCGCTTCAGCGCGGCCTTGGCCGCAGCAGCCGCCGGACGTTCAGTTCGGTGAAGGCGATCAGACCGTTGGAGCGGTAGATCATGATCAGGATGAGCAGCAGGGGAATGATGATCCACTTCCAGTGGTTGAGCGGCTTCAGGCCCTCGCTGAGGGCACTGATGCTCACCGCGCCGAGAATGGATCCGGCGATGGAGTTGAGTCCGCCGAAATAGACCATGGCCAAGGTCTCGGCCAAGGTTTGCAGGCCGAAGCTGGCCGGGTTGATGAAGCGCACCAGATGGGCGTAGAGGCCGCCCGCCACGCCCGCCCAGAACGCGCCGAAGAGGAAGGCGGTCATCTTGACGCTGCGGGTGTTGACGGTCATTGCGCTGGCTGCCGCTTCGCTGTCGCGCACCGCGTTCAGGGCCTTGCCCCGGATGGAGACAGTGAAGTTGTGGATTGTCCAGACGCAGAGGCAGGTCCAGGCGAAGACCGCAGGCAGGGAGGAGTAATCCGGCTGGCTGCTCAGGCCGCTCGGCCCGCCGAGGAAGGACATGTTCTCCGCCGCGCTCTTGACCATGAACATGAAGGCCAGAGAGATCACGGCCAAGTAGTCGCCGCGCGTGCGGAAGGAGGGGATGGCCACGATCAGCGAGCTGAGAGCGGCAGCCAAGCCGCTGACGAGCAGGATCAGCGGGAAGAGCCACGGGCCGAGGGCAGGATCAAGCAGGGCAGGGCCGAAGAGCTTGCTCTCGGTGAAGAGCTTCAGGCTGAGGCAAGAGGAGCAGTACGCGCCCACAGCCATGAAGCCGGGGTGCGAGCAGGAGAACTCGCCCAGCCAGCCGTTGATGATGTTCAGGCTGAGGGTGAGGATGACCGCGATCAGGGTCAGCTTGACCACCAGCGCCCGGTAATCGCTGATGCCCGCCCAGAGGTGCAGGATGCCGTAGAAGGCGGCCAGATGCAGCAGCGTGGCCAGCCAGACCGGCAGCTGCTCAAGCCAGGCCGAGAGGCGGTTCATCAGCGGCGCGGAGAGACGGGCGGCGAGCAGCGTCGGCAGGATGTAAACAAGCAGGTTGTAGCCGAGCACGCCGGGAACAACCTGCGGTCTCAGGTCCTTGAGGGCGCTGAACAGCTCGGTGATGCCGAAGAGCACCGGGATGTTCGGCAGCCAGAGCTGGTACGCGGTCTGCGCGCCGAGATAATGCTCCAGCAGGGCTGCTGTCAGGCCGCCGAGCAGCCAGCCGGAGAGCGGGACGCAGGAAAAGAGGTGCAGGAATGCGCGGAGAGCTTTCATGGCGTGTGAGGAGCGGGACTAGGTTCGATGTGTTCAGGTCAACGCAGCAGCGTCGGCCCGTCAGCGGCAAAGGCGAGGCTGGTCAGGATGAGGCCGATGAGCAGGTCTGCCGCCGCTTTCCACAGCTCGCCCCGGCGTTTCTCCAGAACAAGGAAGAGCGCGCCGATCAGCTGCGCCACAAAGAGGATGAAAAGGAGGATCAGCAGCGTGACCTCGACATGAATCAGCGGGCTGTCTCTGTAGACTTCAGCAGCGTCCGTCTGCCCGCTGTGCAGCGAGGCGATGCCGAACAGCACCAAGCTGAGAAGGGAGAAATGCCAGCGGCAGGCGCGGAGCATGTTATATATCTCCGTCCATGCCGCAGCCCGTCTCCGTAGGCGGCGCGGCCAGCGGTAGGTGGCATTCGTCCAGCAGCCCGGCCACCCGCTCTTGGAGGAGCGCGGCCAGGGCCTGCTTGTCTTTGGCCTTGAAGCCTGCCGCCGGCACAGGCGGGCCGATGCGCAGCAGCACCTCGCCGCCCCGCGAGAGCAGTTTGCCCTTGGGCAGGGCCTGATGCGTGCCGTTGAAGCCCACCGGCACCAGCTCCACTCCGGCCTTGATCGCCAGCAGCACCGCGCCGGTCTTGAACGGCTGGAGATGGCCGTCCGGGCTGCGGGTGCCTTCAGGAAAGAGAATCACCGAGCTGCCTTCCGCGATGCGCTGGGCCGCGTCGTTGAGGCTCTGCACCGCCTCCCGTCCGTGCGAGCGGTCAATGGGGATGTAATCCACCGCCTTCATGCCTGTGCCGAAGACAGGTATTTTGAACAGCTCTTTCTTGGCTATCCAGCGGTAGTCATGCCTGATGTAGCCGGAAAAGGCCATGATGTCGGCCATGCTGCAATGGTTGCCGATAAAGATGTAGGGCCGGGCCGGATCCAAGTCTTCGCCGCCCTCCACACGCACCCGGATGTTGGCGATCCGGCAGAGCAGCCGCCCCCAGGCGCGGGGAAACTGCTGCGCCTTGGCCTTGGATTTGCGGAACCAGCGTACGTCGGCCATCGCGCTGAAACAGACGGCGGCAGTCAAGGGCGGTATGGTGAGCAGGGCCAGCAGCCCGCGCAGATATTGCATCGGAGACATGAGTCAGAGTGTTCAGAAGTCAGCCTCGCCGTCGTCGGCAGGCTCGGAAGCCGCCTCGGCGGCCAGCTCGTCGGTCTGCAGCAGAGCGGTCCAAGGCGCGGTGGAGTCGGCATGAACGCTGCCGAGTAGCTCGTCAGGATGCCGGAGGAAATCGTTGGCCAGCTCGTTGCCGATGAACTGGTCGCGGAAGCGGGTGATCAGATTGAGATGCGCCCAGCGGGTCAGATAGTAGATGACCAGCCTCGGCAGCCGGGTGTAGATGTCCTCGTCCGGGGCCGGATCAATATAACTGGAGCGGCGCAGCTTCTCGGTCGAAAGCGTCTGCGAGAGATAGACATTCTTAAGGAACATATACTCCGGCGGCAGGCGGGCGGTGATGCCGAACCAGTTCAGCACGCCGGTCACCCGCTCCAAGAAGAACTTGCCAGCGATGACCACGGGATAGGGCACGTAGATTTCACGCGGCAGCTTGACCTCCAAATAGGCCCGGATGGTCAGGATCAGGTCGTCCAAGGCCACCGGCTCCGGGTCGGCGAAATGATAGACCTGGCCGGAGAACTCCTCGCGGCGCAAGAGGACGTGGTGGACGAAGTGAGGAATCTTGGCCGCGCTGGTGTAAGAATGTTTCACCCCGCGCTTGGTGAAGAGGAAGGGCACGGCCTCGTCGGCAATGGCGAAGAGCAGGCGGTGGAAGCCCTGAATCTTGTGGTCGTGCTCGCCATAGACGATGGAAACCCGGATGATGGTGCAGTCCAGCCCGTGATGCCGCATCATGTGCTCCAAGGTCTTTTCCGCCATCAGCTTGGACTTGGCGTAGTTGCTCATGCCGGGAATCAGCGTCAGCCGGTCCTCCTCAGCCAGGTTCTCGCCGTGCGGCATGACGGCGGCGGAGCTGAAGTGGATGTACGGAATGTTCAGGGCGCAGCAGGCCCGCGCCAAGTTGACGCAGCCGAGATAGTTGACCTCAAAGGCCAGCTGCGCATCTGAGTCCAGCGAGGCCATAGCCGCGTTGATGACAAAATCCGGCTTGGCCCGCTTGAGATAGACGATGATGTCCTGCGCGTTGCGGATGGACAGCTTCTTTGAACTGGGGGCGCGGATGTCGAAATCATCCGGGGCCTGAGTCTTGAAGTAGTGCGCAAGAGTGCCGCCGATCAGGCCGGAGCCGCCGATCAGCACACCGAGACTGCGTTTCTTTTGCGAGGGAGCCTGAGCCATGTTTCTTTGGATGGAGCTGCGATGTCGGGTCTGTCCTTCTCCTTTAGCATGTTTGTCCGTAAAAATCACCCTTTTTTCAAAGCTGCGGCACGATGCCGCGCATTGACGGACAGCGGCGGATCGGCTATGCTGCGCTGAGTCCATGTCCTGCATCTTGGCAGGATGCAATCAGAATATCTTAATTTGTCCGTCTGCGACGAGCAGCATCCTCAGATGAGTTTTTTTGAAATCATTGTCATCGCCTGCGGCCTGGCGATGGACGCTGCTGCGGTCTCTTTGGCCGCAGCGGCAGCAGGCTTTGTCCGTGATGCCCGCTCCTCCTGCCGCCTCGCCTTTCATTTCGGCTTTTTCCAAGCCCTGATGCCGGTGCTCGGCTGGCTGGCCGGAGTCAGTTTCGCCGCGCAGTTCTCCGCCTTTGATCATTGGATCGCCTTTGGCCTCTTGAGCTTTGTCGGCGGCAAGATGCTTTACAACGGCCTCAGCACCGAGAACGAGGAAAGCATTGCCGATGATCCCTCGCGCGGCCTTACCTTGGTGCTGCTCAGCCTGGCCACCAGCATCGACGCGCTGGCCATCGGTCTCAGTCTTTCCATGCTGGAAGTGACGATCTGGTATCCGGCAGCGATGATCGGCATCATCACTGCTCTGCTTTCCACCCTTGCCATGATGATTGGCAGAAAGGTCGGCACAGCCTTTGGCAAACGGATGGAGATGGTTGGCGGCGGAGTTTTAGTCGGCATAGGCATACGTATTCTATGGTCGCATCTTGTTTGACTCACCTGCGAACAGTTGCAGCTTAACCAAACACGTTTGCAGCTCAGCAGAAAACCTTGCTGGCTGAGCCAAGAACCTTTCCGGTTAAACAGAGAACGTTTTCTGTTTCACCGGAAAAGGTTTCAGCTCGGCAAGAATGATTCACGGCTCAGCCGGAACCATCTGTAGCCGAGCTGAAAATATCCGCAGCTCGGCCACGAAGATCTGAAAGCGAGCCGCAACCCTTCACGGCTCGGCAGAAACCGCCGCTGCTTTGGCTTCCTGTGGAGGGCCAGCTGGAGAAAAGAAAAAAAGCCTCTCTGGCAAGTTGAAAACAATTCAACGGATAGGCCGACTAGCTGCCAGAGGATAGGGCTCCGCTGAAGTTAACATAACCCAAGTTGTGACCTCTGCTGTTCACGGAAAAGTTTCTTGCG
>NZ_JBLWEP010000064.1:8198-11557 GCF_048287355.1 Candidatus Electronema sp. TJ | reverse complement strand
AGCAAAGCGGTTCCGCAGCGCATGACGCAGCGTTCCGCCTGGCTGCAATTCCTGCAAGAGTTCAAAACAGAGCAGTCCTCAAGAAGCAGTGACAACCCAATTTGTTGCAGGTCGCAACTTGGGCTGTTGTATAATAAAATCGAAGCGGCGGCTCAAGTCCGCCGCATTTCCTCCCATCCAACAGAGCAAGATGAAAAAAGTCCGTAAGGCCGTCATTCCAGTAGCTGGTCTTGGCACCCGTTTTCTGCCCGCCACCAAGGCCATTCCCAAGGAAATGCTGACCATCATTGACCGTCCCACGATTCAGTATATCGTGGAGGAGGTGGTGGCCTCCGGCATCGAGGAAGTCATTCTCATCACCTCAGACGGAAAATCGGCGATTGAGAAGCATTTTGACTATGATTATGAGCTGGACAACGTCCTTAAGCAGAAAAACAAGCAGGAGCTGCTGGCCGAACTGAACCACATCTCCAACCTGATTGACGTGGTTTCCGTGCGCCAGAAAAAGCCGCTCGGCTTGGGTCATGCTGTTAAGATGGCCCGAAAGGTAGTTGGTGACGAACCTTTTCTGGTGCTGCTTGGCGACGACCTGGTGCGCAGCGAAACACCCTGCTGCCGCCAGATGCTGGATCTTTATGAGCAGGTTGGCGAGTCCATTGTCGCTATCCAGCGGGTGCCGATGGAGCAGACGCGCAATTACGGCATCATCGAGGGGGAAGCCACAGGGCATGAGCGCACCTACAAGATCAGCAGGATGGTTGAAAAACCTGCGCCCGGTGTGTCTGATTCCAATATGGCGATCATTGGCCGCTATTTGCTGATGCCGGAGATTTTTGAAATTCTTGAAAACACCACGCCCGGCCACGGCGGCGAGATTCAGCTGACGGACGCGCTGCAAGCGCTCTCCAACCGTCGCGGCATGTATGCTTATGAATTTCAGGGCCGCCGCTACGATGCGGGCGACAAGCTCGGTTATCTGAAAGCGATTGTGGATGTGGCCATGAGTCATCCAACGCTGGGCGAGGCTTTCAAACAGCATCTGAAGGATGTCTGCCCCTGCGGCCCCAGCCCCAAAAAAATATCCTGCTGATCCCGTCCAAGCGGCGGCGTTTTCCCGCATGAAACTGCATGAAATCGCTGTCGCCGCGCCGGTGCCCGGCAGCCTGACCTACAGCTGTCCTGTCGCGTTGCCCATCGGCACCCGGGTGCAGGTGCTGTTAGGCAATCGCCTTGTCACCGGCTATGTGCTGGCGCAGCTGCCGGAAGACGAAGAGCTGCCCGCCGCAATCAAAATCAAGGCGGTCGCCGACTGCCTTGATGCACATCCCGTCTTTCCTGCCCAGCTTGTCCCCTTCTTCCGTTGGATGGCGGCTTATTACCATCATCCGCTTGGCGAAGTCATCCGCACTGCCTTGCCTGCCGGGCTGTCCGGCAGTTTCAGCGGCGCGGCGGCCAAAGCCAAGACGGAACCTGTTGTTCGGCTCTGTGCACCGCTGTCTGATCAGCCTGCCGCCGTGTTGAAAAAATCTGAGCAGAAAACTTTGGAGTTGTTTTATCAGCACTGCGGCGGCAGGCAAGTCATGCCGCGTCGGGAGCTGACCAAACTTTATGCCGGAGCAGGCAAGGCGTTGACAAGCTTGGCGGCAGCGGGCTTGGTCATGCTGGAAGAACGGCATGTCTATCGCGATCCCTTTGGCGATCTGCTGCCTTTTTCGGATCGTCCAGCGGAATTGACAGCAGAGCAGGCAGCAGCGGTCAGCAGCATCACAGCCGCAATTGATACAGGCGCGTTTCAGACGTTCCTCCTTCATGGTGTGACCGGCAGCGGCAAAACCGAGGTTTATCTGCGGGCGGCGGAGCATTGTCTGGCGCAAAAAAAAAATGTGCTGGTCTTGGTGCCGGAGCTGGCCTTGGCCGCGCAGATGGAAGGACAGTTTTACTCCCGCTTCGGCGAGCAGCTGGCCGTGCTGCACAGCGGTTTAGCTGACGGCGAGAGGTTTGATCAATGGCAGCGGATTTTGAGGGGGGAAGCGAAAATCGCAGTTGGAGCGCGGTCAGCGGTTTTCGCCCCCTTTGCCGAACTGGGCTTGGTCATTGTTGATGAGGAGCACGAAGCGACCTATAAACAAGACGACCGCCTGCGTTACAATGGCCGAGACATGGCTGTGCTGCGGGCACGGTTCGCCTCTTGTCCGGTGCTGCTTGGCTCGGCCACGCCTTCGGTCGGCAGCCTGTATCAGGCCGAACAGGGTAAATACCGCCTGCTGACCTTGCCCAAGCGCATCGGCGGCCAAGTGCTGCCGCAGGTGGAGCTGGTTGATCTGAGCAAAGAAAAACGCAGCCAGAAGGATTGGTTCTTCTCCAACCGTCTGTTGGCTGCGCTGAAGGAAAATCTGGCTGCTGGCCTGCAAAGTCTGCTCTTTGTCAACCGCCGGGGCTACGCCGCCTTCATGCTCTGCCGGGATTGCGGCGCAGTGGTGCGCTGCCACAACTGCCGGGTTTCTCTGACCTTGCACAGGGGCCGCAATCAGCTGCTCTGTCATTACTGCGGCTACTCGCTCAGGCCGGACATCATCTGCCCGGACTGCGGCTCCGGCGATGTGGTCGGTCTTGGTCTTGGCTCGGAGCGGGTGGAGGCGGAAGTGCGGCGGCTTTTTCCGCAAGCCAGAGTCGCCCGCTTGGACAGCGACGCAATCACAACCCGGCGGGCACAGCTCAACCTGCTGCGGCAAGTGCGTGAGCACGAGATTGATATTCTGATCGGCACGCAGATGGCGGCCAAAGGGCTGCATTTTCCCAAAGTGACACTGGTCGGGGTGGTCTGGGCGGACAGCGGCCTCAGCCTGCCTGACTGCAAGGCGGCGGAGCGCACCTTTCAGCTTCTGGCGCAGGTGACAGGCAGGGCAGGGCGGGGCGAGCGGGCGGGCAAGGTCATTATTCAGACCCATCAGCCAAGCCATTATGTGCTGACAGCAGCCTACGCCCATGATTGCCGGGCCGTGTATGAACAGGAAATCGCTCTGCGCTCCCTGCTTGGCTACCCGCCTTTCGGTCGGCTGATCAACCTCCGCTTCAGCGGGCCTGATGAAAAGCAGGTGGAAAATGCGGCTAAATCAGCAGCGGCTTTGCTGCGGATGTGTCTGGCTAAGGACTGTCTGGCTGCGGATATCCTTGGCCCGGCTCCGGCTCCGCTTTCGTTACTCAAAAACCGTTTCCGCTGGCAGCTCCTGCTGAAAGGAGCGCAACCGGAAATTCTGCATTGGCTTTGTGATCAGCTGCTGCGGGAAAAAGATAAAATCTGCGGGAAAAAAGTGCGGCTCGCGGTCGACGTGGATCCGGAGAACATGATGTGAAAAAAA
>NZ_JBLWEP010000064.1:0-8091 GCF_048287355.1 Candidatus Electronema sp. TJ | reverse complement strand
ACAGCAGACTTTGCCTGCAAACGACTTAGGCTGCTGTTGAAAAAATATCCCGGCAGGAGAAAAAAGGAGGAGTAAACCTGCCGGGATATCGGGTTAAGCTTGTTGCTTGCGCTGCGTCAGGAACCTTGCGCGGCAGCGAGAACTGCTTTCCGGTACGGGATGCCATACTTGCGCAGCAGATTCCCGTAGTTGCCGCAAAGCTGATTCCAATCTTTTTTCAGCCCGCAGCTGCCCATGAACTCCATGACTATGCTCGGCAGCTGGAGCAGGAGTCCGGTTTCCTGCGCCTTGAGAACAATCTGGTCACGCAGGCTGAACAGCTCCCCGGCCAGCTTTGCGGACAAGGTGAGGCTGTTTTCCGCTTCGCCGGTCAAGGCGCAATCCGCCGCCTGCCTTGACACCATGTTTTTCAATGCCGCCTTCCTTGTTTCGAAAAGCATGGCTTCCCTTTCCGGCGACATCTTCTTAGGAAGCAGACAGTACCCTGATTTTGCATCGCAGGGCTGCGATTCTACAGCGTGCAGGCTGTTTGCTCCTGCTGCGATGGCTGCGATGGCTGCGGCAACGACAATTCTTCTCATTTTCACACTGCTCATTCTCCACATGCCTCATTATGCTCGCTTGACTTGAGTAATGCTAAATCCGTGCCAGTTTCATTATAAGCGGAAAAATACTGGCATGTCACTGGTAAAAAAGATTTTTTTGTTTCTTGCGCCAATCAGGGCACTTGCCGCATGCTGCAAAATGGGTAATTTCTACGCAGAGCGGCCTGTGCTGCGGGTAAAAATTACCCGTCTTTGCATGGCCCGGTGCCAGTTTCGTCAGCAGGGGCGCATACCTTTTGACGCGCTGCGCCGCAGCGAGTACACTTGCGCTGCTTTCTCTTTCCTATCACCCTTGCAAGACAGACGACGTGACCGAACAGCACCAGTACGACGAATCGAAGATCAAAACCCTCAGCTCGCTGGAGCACATCCGCAAGCGGCCCGGCATGTACATTGGCCGCCTCGGCAATGGCTCTGATCCCGACGACGGCATCTACATCCTGCTGAAAGAGGTGACAGACAACGCCGTCGACGAGTTCATCATGGGCTGCGGCAAGCAGATCGAAGTTGCGGTCAGCGCGGAAGGACGCTGCCGGGTGCGGGATTATGGCCGGGGCATTCCGCTGGGCAAGGTGGTCGAATGCGTCTCAATGATCAACACCGGCGCGAAATACAACACCGAGGTCTTTCAGTTCTCAGTCGGACTGAACGGCGTGGGCACGAAAGCGGTCAATGCCCTGTCCGAACAGTTCATGGTCTGCTCGCACCGGGAAGGCCGTTTTAAAAAAGCGTTTTTTGCCTATGGCGTGCTGGTGCAGGAAGAAGAGGGCGCGACGGCTGAACCGGACGGCACGCTGGTGGAATTCCTGCCGGACAAACAGCTCTTTCCCAATTTCGCCTTTGATCTTGGCTACATTGAACAGCGGCTCTGGCGGTATGCCTATCTCAACGCCGGGCTGCGGCTGCGCCTGAACTGGGCGGACGAGCCTGCGCGGGAATATTTTTCCAAGAGAGGTTTGCCCGATCTTTTAGCCAAGGAATTGGACGGCGGCGGCATTTATCCGGCCATCGAGCATAAAGAGCAGGCTCTCGAATTCGCCTTCACGCACACGGATGAGTACAGCGAAACCTATTATTCCTTTGTCAACGGCACCTACACGTCCGAAGGCGGCACACATCTTTCCGCCTTCCGCGAAGGCATTTTGAAAGGGGTGAACGAGTTTTCTGGCAAAAAATACACAGGCGAGGACGTGCGTGACGGCTTGATCGGCATTCTCGCGGTCAAGGTGCAGGAACCGGTCTTTGAGTCGCAGACCAAGAACAAGCTGGGCAATACCGACATCCGGGCTTGGCTCGTCAACGCGGTGCGCGAGGCCGTGGCCACGCATCTTTACAAGCATCCGGAGACTGCGGAAATCCTCCTTGCCAAGGCCCAGCGCAATGAGCGGGTGCGCAAAGAGCTGCAAAGCGTGCGCAAGGAGGCCAAGGCGCAGGCCAAGAAGGTCGCCTTCAAGATTCCTCAGCTCAAGGATTGCAAATATCATCCGCAGCCCGGCAAGCCCTCGCGGCCAGACGAGGAAAATATGATCTTCATCACCGAAGGCCAGTCCGCCGCTGGCTCCATCGTCTCGTCCCGCGATCCGCTCACCCAGGCGGTGTTCTCGCTCAAGGGCAAGCCGATGAACGTGCATGGCCAGAAGCTTGATCTGCTCTACAAGAATGAGGAAATGTACGCTCTGATGCAGAGCCTAAATGTGGAGGACTCCGTCGCTGGCCTGCGTTTCGACAAGATTATCTTGGCCACAGACGCGGACGTGGACGGCCTGCACATCCGCAATCTGCTTTTGACCTTTTTCCTGCATTATTTTGACGCGCTGATCCGGCAGGGGCATGTCTATATTTTAGAAACGCCGATCTTCCGGGCGCGGAACAAGAAGCAGACGGTCTATTGCTACTCAGAGCGGGAGAAAGACGAGGCGGTGCGCGGCCTCAAGGCGCAGACGGGCGGCGTGGAGGTGACGCGCTTCAAGGGATTGGGCGAGATTTCACCGCCGGAATTCAAGCAGTTCATCGGCCCAGCGATGCGTCTTCAGCCAGTGCGGATTGAAAGCATAGCCGACGTGCGCCCGGTGCTTGAATTTTACATGGGCAAGAATACGCCAGAACGGCGGCAGTATATCATGGAGCATCTCACCCTGCGGCCGGAACAATAATGCTCCTGCATACGTCCGCAGCAAGGATTTGCAGCAAGAAGCAATCAAGCTGAAACGAAGTTCTGCTCAGCAAAGGAAGAGTTCTGCTCGGCTGCCAAGAAAGTTGGCTCAGCCGGAAAGAAGTTCGGCTTGGCCAAACTCCTTTTTTGTTCAGCAGCAAAGGCAGTTGGCCGACTCCAGCTCCTTTGCTGTTCGGCCAAACATCTTTGTTGCTTAGCCAGACTTCTTTGCGGCTCAGCCAAATATCTTTCTTGCTCAGCCGAATTTCTTTGTTGCTCAGCCGAACTCCTCTCTTGCCAAGCTGAACTGTTTTGCAGGCGGGCAAGAAAGGAGCAGCAGCAGTCATGCGCAAGACACCGCCGCAGAAGAAACTGCTTTGCTCTCCGCTGCAACCCGCTAACTTCTGCAAAAGGTCTGGCAGGCTTAAGCTAAACTTCACAACGCAGGAGAGGTCAAGGCGATAAAAAGAAAGCTGCCCAGCGAGAGCAGGAACATCAGGGTGAAGAACGAGCGCAGCAGCAAGGGTTGAAAGAGCGGCGCGGTTCTTGACAGCACCAGGCCGAGCATGGGCAGCACAGGCAACATGTAGCGGCCCTGCGGTTGGAAATCTTTCGTCCAAGAAGCCCAAATGCCGCCGCCAATCAGCGCAAGGCCGCAGCAGATTAGATTCAGCAGCAGCAGCCGTTCGGACCAGCCGCCCCGCAGCAGCACCGTCAGACACACAAAAGCGAGGAACAGCCAGCCGCAGCAGATCATCAAATCGAAGTAGCTTTTGCTCGCCGCCACGCTCATCTGGCCGTACACTCCATAAAAGCTGCGGATGATGTGGCCGCCCCAGCGGTATTTCTCGCCAAGCAGCTCTTTCAGGCGCACACCGCGTTCCTTCATATACAGATGCGGATGCTTGTGGGCCAGCTCAGTGCTGGGCTTGTAGGCGTGTTCCGCCTTTTCCTCCTTCAGCTGCTGGATTTTCGCCGCCTTGTTCCAGCCGTTGACATGCACATCCAATCCAGCGCGAATGCTGATAATAGCGATGCCGATGCCGACTGCAACGGCGACAGGCCGCAGCGCAGTCCGAGAGAATGTTCTTTGCCGGAAAGCAAATTCAATCAGGAGGAACAGCCCGGCAAAGGGGATGAAGATATAAAAATTCTTCTTTATGAGCAGGAGCAGTCCTGCAAGCAGACCCAGCCGGACAACAGTCATCCAGCCTGCTGGCTGGCCTGCAAGCAGGCGGTTGAGCAGCGATTCTGGTTCGGCGAGCTGATATGCGGCCAGCAGGGTGATGAAGAGGGCAAAGGCATCAGAGTTGCAGTAGCCGAACAGATACCAGCCCTGCGGTGTCATGAGAAAAGGCAGAAGCAGCAGCCGCGCGGCGGCAGACTTGACTGTCAGCAGGACAAGACAGGCAAGCAGCATCACATTGAAGAGGCGTTGCCGCTGAAAAGACGGCAGCTGGAAGCTCTCTGTCAGCCAGGAAAACTTCCCAATCAGGAAGTAGGCAATTTCCCGCGAGTTCAGCCGGGAAACGCCGTAGCCGCTGTAGGTGGCGGCAATCTCCGGCGATTCCGCCGCAGGCATCAGCCAATGCTGCTCATAGTAGGCCGCAGCCGTCTCATGCACCAGCTCATCAGGATGGCTGCCTGAATTTGTCTTCACCGCCAGCACAGCGGCCAGCAGTGTCACACCAAAGAGCAGCAGGGGAATATAACGGAAATCTGGAACCAAGGGCGCGAAGCCCTTCAGCACGGTGTGCAAGAGGAGCGCAAGCAGCAAAAAACGTCCCAGCTCTTTGGCCAAGCTGACAAAATCTCTGGGCGGCGGTTCAAAATGATCTAGATAGAGATCAGGATTGCCTGTTTCAGAACTGACTGTCCAGCCCCAGCCTTCAATAAAGGACAAGGAGGAGACATTATTTCCTGCGCGGAAACGGGCGAAATCAGCTTGCGTTGCAAAGACCAAAGGCTTCCAGCCTGGCTGAGTGACAGTGATCCGACGGAAGATGACTGCCCCGCTGGCCTTGCCCATGGGATTGAGACGGAAGGAGCGCATGGAACTCAGGCTGCCCAGAAAGAAGCCCGCTCGCGTCGTGTTTATTGTCAGCGGCGCGGCAGCCATGCAGCTGCGGGAAAACTGCTCTCCTGTCCCGGCCCAAGCCATCTGCAAAGCGGTGTCATGGTCGGTTGTGTAGTCAAACTCGACATAGGCCCGGCTGAGAAAGAAATGATGATAGACCAAGGCTGAGCCAAGCAGCAGGGCAATCAGGCCAGCCTGCCGCCGCAGCAGGCTGAGAAAGGACAGCAGCATCAGACAGCCGCCTCCTGCTCCCGCATCCGCATGAAAAGAACAAGGGCCAGCGCGTAGATCAGGGCGGCGCAGAGCAGGGTGAGATTGAAGCCGAGATAGATGGAGATCAGCACGCTGGCAATGCCGCCGATGACTGTGAAGAGGCCGTTCATGCCCCAGGCCCAGGCCACCGCGCCTTCCGGCTGCCGACTCACCGCCAATATGCCGAGCGGAAAGCACATGCCCATGAAGAAGCCCGCAGGCAGGATGAGCAGCACAGCCGCCGCCACCCGGCTCCAAAGGGAAAAGGCAAGGAACTGGTTGAAATAGGCCGGATAGACAGCGATGAAGAACAAGACAGAAAGGATGGTTCCGACAAACGGGAGCAGCCAGAGCCGCTGCGGACTGATGCCCATCTTTCCTGAACAGAGGCTGCCCAGCGCGGCGGCGATCAGCATGGCGAAGACCACGGCGGAATATGTGTGCAGAGGGAAGCCGATCAGCTTCATGAATATCTGGATGAAGACCAGCTCGACAATGATGAATCCGCCGCCGAGGCAGGAGAAGTAGCCCAGCGAAGCCAGCTTGCCTGGCCAGCGCACGCGCCCGGCCTTGGAAAGAAGCAGCGGCGCAAGCACAAAAACCAGCGCGAAGAGCAGCGAGGCTGCCGACACCACCACCAGATGCTCAATATCGCTGGGAAGGATATGATCCTCGGTGTACTGGGAAGTCAGCCGGGCGGCAGTGGAGTAATCCATGTATTTTTCAGGATAGGCGCGGTTGTAGCGTCCCCATTCTTTGCGCAGGAAATTGAAATAAGGCCGGTTGTCGGTGGCCGCCGCCGCCCGGAAGGGCACAAGGTCCAGCGTGGCGTTGGACAACTCGCCGGAATAGAATTCGTCGCTGAGCATGGAGGCTTCTTTCTTATAGGGATGCTCGACTAATTTCGTGTGCCCCCAGAACCAGGTCTCCAGCATCGCGACTTCTTCCTTGGTCCACGGAGTCATGCGGATAAGCAAAGTGGGCAGATTGTCGCGTACGCCGTCTTTGGCCTGAAAGACAAGAACATGGCGGCGGAAATCGGCGCGGCCCAGGTCTTTCCACGCTTTGGCCGCTGTTGTCACCATGCGGGGATAGACATGATGGTTGATCTGGAGGATGCCGTCCGGCTTCAGATGCTGGAAATATTCGATGTACGCCTCTGCTGTTTGCAAATAGGTGGTGGACATGGCCCCGCTGCCCGCCGCCACGCTGCTGGAGGTGTGGTTGCTGTACATCTGGATGATGTCGTATTTTTTGTCCGAAGCCCGCAGGAAGCTGCGGCCCTCGTCCACATGCGCAGTCACGCGCGGGTCGTTGAAGATGCCGCCGTTGTAGTCCTTGTACAGCTCCTTGCCGATTTTGACGACAAAGCCGACCAGCTCAACCGCATCCACGTGCTTCGCGCCGAAGGTCAGGGCCGCTTTGGTTTCCTGTCCGCCAGCCGCGCCGATGATCAGCACTTCCTGACCGCTGTCCTGCTTCAGCCAGTGGCTGAGATAGACATTCTGGCCGCCGAAGTTGGCTGTGGTCGCCTTGGGCAAAGAAGCCCGCAGCTTGGCGTAGTCGCCGTCAAAGGGATAGATGAAGCTGGACTGCGTGCCGCCGTCATAGGCGACGTGCTTGGCTCCGCCGGTGTTGATCACGTCAATTTTGCTGATCGCATCCCAATGGCTCACCTCCACAGTCTCCGCCGCAATGCTTTCCAGCACGCCGCGCTTGGAGACGTGGTGCCGGAATTCAAAATAGCGGTCCGCAGAATTGTCAGCCGTGAAGGATTTGACAAAGGGAATTGCGGCAGCGGCGATGCCCAGCAGCGGCAGCAGTTTCGGCCACAATCTGCCCTCAGCCAGCAGTCCGGCAGTGATCCAGCAGAAGCCGCCGCCGAGGAAAAGCGCGCCTGCCGGGCCGACAGGCGGCAGGAAAGGAATCAGAATTAGGCAGCCCAGAGCGGCTCCGGCCAAGTCCCAGAAGTAGAGCCGCTGAATATCCTTGGCATAGGCGGAGAAGATGACGGTGAAGAACAGGCCGGAAAGGAAGAACGGCGCGGAGAGGAGCAGGTACATGGCCGCAAAGGCGGCGAGGTCTTTGCCGGAGCTGGCTTGGATGTTGGCCAGATTGAGCGGCAGGCTGTTGATTGCAGGCAGCAGCGCGAGCAGGAAGAGGCCGAAAAAAAAGGTCAGCCCGGCAAGTTTGGCCCGCAGCCGCCCGTCCTGCCGCATCGGCCAAAGAGACTGCTGCACTCCCGCCAGCCCGAAGCAGAACATGACCATGGTGATGATCATGTACGCCTTGTTGGAATACCAGATCACATCAAAAATCCGCACCAAGGCCAGTTCGGCCATCAGAGTGGTCAGTGCGATGAGGAAGAGGCTGAGGGCTATTCGGTTCATGCGGCGCAGTCCTGTGGTTGAAGATGAAAAACAAGAGGAATGGTCAGATTGTCCTGCGTTGGCTCTAAAAGCAAGGCATCCCAGACTTGGAATGCGGCATCTGTGGGATAGATAAGCCACCCCAGACTTGGAATGAGCCATCTATCTTTCAGACAAACCATCCGAGACTTGGGATGAGCCATCTATCTTTCAGGCGAGGCATCCCAAATTTGGAATGCGGCATCTATCCGACAGATGAGCCACCCCAGACTTGGGATGAGCCATTTATCTTTCAGGCGAGCCATCCCAAACTTGGAATGCGGCATCTATCCGACAGATGAGCCATCCGAGACTTGGGATAAGCCAGCTATCTTTCAGGCGAGCCATCCCAAATTTGGAATGCGGTATCTATCCGACAGATGAGCCATCCGAGACTTGAAATGAGCCATCTATCTTTCAGGCGAGCCATCCCAAATTTGGAATGCGGCATCTATCCGACAGATGAGCCACCCCAGACTTGGGATGAGCCATTTATCTTTCAGGCGAGCCATCCCAAACTTGGAATGCGGCATCTATCCGACAGATGAGCCATCCGAGACTTGGGATAAGCCAGCTATCTTTCAGGCGAGCCATCCC
>NZ_JBLWEP010000063.1:0-11575 GCF_048287355.1 Candidatus Electronema sp. TJ | reverse complement strand
GATTTCTTGTATCATCACCCTATACTAACTCATCACTTGCCATTTGACCACCACCCACTTTTTCATATCGCTGGCTAGTGCTAGTGTTTATTTTTTTTGTCGCAGACCACAGCTTGCGCGACAATATTCAGACTGGCCGCTTCGCTGCTGACATTGACCTCGTAACTGTCGACAACCGCTCTGTTCAGTCCATCATGAGCATTGCCGTAGTTCCCCGGCAGTGTGGTCGCGACATTGCTCTCCCCCACATACAGATGGGTCGCGCTCATGGCGGCATCACCGGTCATAGTGAAGGTCACTCTCACTTTGCTGTCTTGAAATCTGACAGTCAGCGTACCGACTTTGATTGCTTTGCTCAAGTCATTGCCTGCTGCGCTGGTGTAGATTGGCTGGGTCACGGTTTCGCCCTTGCTGATGCTGAGCTGCCAGCCCCAGAGTGTGGCGGGCAGAATTTCGTCCAACTTGGTTGAACCAAAAGCGAAGGCGGTACGGCAGCCCCCTCCCGCATCCCGGCAGATGATCTGCCCACGCGCATCGAGACCCACCATGAAATCTCCTTCATAGCACTGGCCTGCCACGAATGGGACAAAATCAGAGTCAGTGCGTGAAGCGAGGAGCAGCTTAGAGGGAGAACATGTGCACACGCCATCCTTGCCAGGAATGCCTTGCAACCCCTGAGGCCCTGTCGGCCCTATAGGCCCCATCGGCCCGGCAATGCCGCGCAGACCTTGCAATCCCTGCGGGCCTGTCGGTCCAACAGGCCCGCGATCTCCCTTAGCTCCCTTCTCTCCAGCGGTTCCAGTGGGGCCACGCTCTCCTTTTTCACCCTGAGGTCCTGTCGGCCCTTGGTCACCTTTCTCGCCTTTTTTGCCCTGCTGGCCGTTTTCGCCCTTGTCGCCTTTAGGCCCCGTGAGACCGCGCTCTCCTTTCTCCCCTTGCAGTCCCTGAGGTCCTGTCGGCCCCATCAGTCCTTGGATGCCGGGATCACCCTTCTCTCCAGCAGGTCCAGTGGGGCCGCGCTCTCCTCTCTCCCCCTGCTTGCCCTGAGGCCCCATCAGTCCTTGGATGCCGGGATCACCTTTCTCTCCCTTATCGCCTTTTTCACCCTGCTGGCCCTTTTCGCCCTTAGGTCCAGTGGAGCCGACCGCGCCGGGTTCGCCTGTCGGGCCAACAGGACCTTGCGGCCCAAGTTTGCCCTCTTCGCCTTTGGCCGCTACGAGATCCCAGCATCTGGCCGGAACCATGTCTAAAGGAGGAGGAACGCCTTCGGTCGACTCGGGACAGGTGTTGATGTAACTGCTGCCGTCATGCTGAACAATATTACCCGTTTTGTAGATGACGTTGTCCTGCCACGCTCCTGCCCAGCTTAATTCTTCCGTGTTGCATTCATCCGGATCTGTTCCTCCTCCACTCCCGCCGCAGACGACCGCCATGGCGGCCAAATACAATTTTCTCTCTGAATATGCGGAAGCGTCGACAGCGTAGCTGTCCTTGTCAGCACGGTCTAACTTCGGGTGATGATGTATTTCGTAGTGGCCCATGCTTGCCGTCTTTTTGTCACTTACATAGAGAGTGGTCTCATTGATGACAAAACCTTTCAGCATGTCATAGACAACCGAAAGCTGACCATCTTTGTACTCGACTTTGACAAACCCGGCCAGTTTGTTGTTATTCTGATGCTTTAGTCTTACATAAATTGGCGCAGTAAAACTGCTGCGGTATGGCACAGTTATGAGCCATCCACTCAGGCCAGGACTGCCACCTTTGATAATGACATTGATATTTTTATCGCCGTAGGCAAACACAGTTTTGCAGTCGCCCGCATACGCTTGGACATCTGACGCTGTCAGCGCAAGCGACACAAAACACAAAATAGAAAATTTGCTCTTCATAAGACTGCCCTCCAAGCGGCATATAGCATTTTCAGGTTGAACATATATTAAAAATCCCTTTCAAGAAAAGGATTGAATGTATAATATCAATATATTATTGCATTAAGACCGAAAAGACGATAGGCAGTCGATTAGCGTGCAACCGCTATAGTTTTTACTCCTCCTTGGGTTAATTATACCTCCTTCCTGCTCACGAGACAACGCAAACAGGTGCAGGTGCTGAACTTCATCCTCATAGTTTCAAGCTTATTGCCAACTGTCATCAATGCTGCTCGTAAAATAATTACCAATAACATAAATACGTTGTCAATATTTTAACAGTTAACTGGAAGTGCCTGTCGACAGGCTCGTGAACCACAATGAGGCAGCGAAAAAAGAACGAAGACTGGTCAGAAAAAAGGCCGTTCCTCATGGAACGGCCTTTCGTGCTGCTTAGGAGAGGTGAATATCGCTCTGCAGACTATTTGGCGTACTTCGCTTTGAACTCCTCGGCCCGTTTAGCCCGTTCCGCCTTGTCGGCTTGATCCTCCTTGCCGAGCATCCACTTGTGGTTGTCGCTCTCCAGCGTCTCGGTCAGCAGCTGCTCCAGCTCTTCAGCCGCAGTCACCGCTTCCTTGTTTGCGCTGGCCTTGCCCATCTCAATCACTTCCTTCAGCTCAGGAATATACTTGGCAGCCCAATGTTTGGCCACCTCGTAGGTGCCATGCCAATGCGTGTAGTCCGGGGCCATCATCGCCGCGCCGTGCCGCGCCCGCCGTCCCTCATGATGCCATATCTCGTACCAAGTGAAATCAATCGCCTGGCCGAACTGGACATACTCTTTGCCCTTGACCGCCTTCAGCACCTTGGTCGCAGCATCATACAGAGCTATGCCAGGTTTGGCGAACTTCTCATGATAGAGCTTCATCAGCTCCTCATACTGGACAAAGAAGTTGTCGGTGAAGTTGACGTTGTGGCAGGAGATGCAGACCTTCTTCATATTGGCCCGCCGCTCGTCGCCGGTGATTTTGGCTGACTCCAAGCCCCAGCCGGCATCCACTGTGTGCGTCTCTTTGGAGATCGCCGGGCGGTTGTTCCATTTGATGCGCAGGCCGACGTTGTGATTGGTCGGCATGTCTTTAGTCGCGGACATGTGGCAGGTGGCGCAGGTCGGCGCGGCGGAGTAGTCCTCGCCGACTATCCATTTGGCCGAGTTCAGATTCATCTTGTCCTTGTTGGCATAAAAGGCGATGCCGTGCTTGGACTCGTTGTAGATTTCAATCTGCGGATGATCCGGCCCCATGTGGCACTTGCCGCAGTTTTCCGGGTTGCGGGCCTGGGCGGCAGAGAAGTTGTGCCGCGAATGGCAGGCCGCGCAGCTGCCCTCGCTGCCGTCCGGGTTGATGCGGCCTATGCCGCTGTTGGGCCAGGTCGCCGGATCCAGCTTGCCGCCGGGCAGCACTTGAACCACATTGCCGTGGCACTGCCAGCAGCCATTGACGGCGGCGGCGGACACGCCGTTGGGGAAAGCCTGCGTCTTCATGCCTTTGTTGCCCTCGACCACCTCAGCCAAGGTGTTGTCCAAGGAACCCATGATCTGGCCGGCCTTGGAGTGATGCGAGCCTTCAAACTCCTCCACTTCTTTGGCGTGGCAGCGGGCGCAGTCTTTCGGCGAGACGATGACTGAGATGGTTAAGCCGTTGTGCTCCATCGCATCCTTGTCGCCTTTCTCCGCCTTGTGGCACTCGTAGCAGCCGACATTGGCCCCGTAGTGCTTGTTCGCGCCCCATTGCTGGTACATGCCTTGGTTGATGTCTTTGTGGCAGGTCAGACAGGTCTTGCTCTCCTCAGACAGCGTTTTAGGCCTGGCGCTGTCTTCAGCAGCTTGGGCTGCGCCCGCTGCGGCCAGCACAAGGGCGCACGACCAAACTGCGGCCTTTGCTTTCATACCTTCCTCCATTTATGTTTTTTTACAGGTCAGAAAGTTGACCCTTTGTTAATTTTTTTCTTGATGACGCATCATCTCAGATGCAGAAAAAAATGCAAGTCTATTTTTTGCTGCATCTGAGAAATGCAGCCCGATCAGCATAAAATAATAAGAACTACCAGTCCGGGCGCAGCAAGGAAGCCCGCATCCGGCAGCCGGGATGGATTGCTCGCTGCGCTCGATGTCCGTCTGCTGAACTGCACGCTTTCGCCGCTCACGAAATCATGCATTCGATCCGATCAAATGCATGGTTTCGTGCTGATCAAATGCGTGCATTCGTATGTTGCGAATGCGTGGTTTTGTGCGCAGGAAAACCGGCAGACCGGAGCATCGTGAGCACTGGCTGTTTTACTCCTTGGCTCCTAATGAATATTTTCCCTTGCCGCTGCCAAAAACGTTTTCAACCAAAGGCGGCACGTCCGCCTGTCCGGCATGGCATTGCGTGCAGTTGTTCCAGCGGGCGGCGACAGTCTCCGTCACCTTGCCGTCGCGGTCCATGTAATGTGTTTTGAACGGTTTGGGCGCGCCGGAGCCTTCTACGCCATGACAGCTGCGGCAGTCGTTCTGCGTGGCGGTGATGACGAAGCCGGAGATGTCATGCGGAATAACCGGCGGCTGATGGATGAAGGTGCGCGGCACTTTCGCGTCCTTGGTCTTCCAGTCGCCGTCCACCGGCGCGTCTTCTGGCCCGTCAATCGGGTTCTTGCGCAGCGGCTGCACCGGCGCGGCGGCGGCAGGCGGAGCAGCTTGCTCCTGCGTCTGCGCGGGCGGCGTGTCTTTGGCGGAAGCTGAAGCCAAGGGCAGGAGGGCGGCGAGCAGCGACAGAGTGTATATGGTCTTTTTCATGACAGACTCCAATCAGGTTCGTTGAGAGAAGCAAAACACATCCTGCGGGCAGACATCCATGCAGCGTCCGCAGTTGAGACAGTTGTGGGAAAGAATGACCGGGCTTGCGTCGCCCTTGAGCGCGGGATGGATGATCTGCGGCTCAGGACAGACAGTGAAACAGTCCATGCAGTCAGTGCAGCGGGCGCGGCCAGCGGCTTTCACCTGCAGCAGCGCGATGCTGCCAAGCAGGCTGTAGGCCGCGCCGACTGGACAGAGATGGCCGCACCAGCCATGCCGGAGAATAAATGCGTCAAAGACGAAAATCGCGGCGAGCAGCAGCCAGCCCAGCCCCATGCCGAAAAGCAGGCCGCGCTGGAGGGCGGTCACAGGATTGACCGCTTCCCAAACGATGCTGCCGGTCAGCGCGGATGACACTATGATGAAACCGAGCAGCCACCAGCGGGTTCTTTTGCTCAGGCTGAGGTTTTTCTTCAATTCCAGCCGCCGGTTCGTCCATGCGGCTGCGTCGGTGACAAGGTTGACCGGACAGACCCAGGCGCAGTACGTCCGCCCGCCGATCAGGCTGTAGATTGCCAGCACAGCAATGAAGCCAAAAACGGCGGCGGTTTCCGGCAGATGTCTGGCCGCCAAGGACTGAACAAAGATTAGCGGATCGGTCAGCGGCAGGAAGCCAAGTGCTGTGCTGGCTGAGAGCGTTCCTTTGATAATCCAGAGGCCAGTCAGCGGCCCCAGCAGAAAGAGGCCAAGGATGCCGAGCTGTGCAGCCCGGCGCAGAAGCAGCCACTTGTGCGCCCGCAGCCAGCCTTTCTTTTCGACGGCCTCACGGCCTGCGATGCGTTGTTTCATGGCAGAGCCTCCGGTTTGCGCACAGGCAGTTGTAGTGCTTCCGGGATCAGCGAATGCCCGGCCTTCTCCTTCTCTTCCCAGCCGAGCCGGTAATGCGCTCCCAATGCCCCTCGTGCTTGCGCCAGCGGCAGCACCTTGATCGCCGGATTTTCCAGCACGCAGGACCGCTCGCACTTGCCGCAGCCGGTGCAGTGCTTGGAATGCACAGTCGGAATCAGGCGGGCATGAACGCCGGTGCGCTGGTTGACCTGCATTTCCAGGGTCAGGGCCTTGTCAAGCAGCGGGCAGTTGCGGTAGCAGACATCGCAGCGCAGCCCCTGATGGTTCAGGCAGTTTTCGTGATCAACGAGCACAGCCAGCCCCATTCTGGCCTTGTCAATCGAGGGGAGTTTCTTGTTGAGCGCGCCGGAAGGACAAGCTTTGACGCAGGGCATGTCCTCGCAGAGGCGGCAAGGACTGATCCGGGGCACGAAATACGGCGTGCCTGCTGGAATGCCGCTGCCCATCTCAGCTAAACGCAGCACCGGCACCGCTGTTTCCAGCGGCGCGTTTGTCCCTAATTCAGCGAGCTGCGAGACAAATGCGCCCGCGTCTGTCGGGAAGGCCGCTGGCTTCGCTGTTTCCCCGCCTTTGTCATGCCGGAGTTTCTCCGCGCAGGCTCGCACGCACTGGCCGCAGCGCAGGCAGGCGGACAGGAAGTCCTCTTCCGGCAGTGCGCCGGGCGGACGGAAGGCATGAGGCGGCAAAGCCTTGGCCGACTGCTGATGCCCGCCGAGCAATGCGGCCAGCACGAACGCGCCAGCCGCCGCTGGAAGAGTTTCGGTTAAAAGCCGCCGCCTTGACGGGCTGGCAGGCCGTTCAGTTTCCATGATCCGCTCCGTCATGCCTTCATGATCTTGACCGCGCACTTCTTGAAGTCGGTCTGCTTGGAGATCGGGCAGGTTGCGTCCAAGGTCAGCTTGTTGACCAAGCGGCCCTCATCAAACCACGGGATGAAGACCAGCCCCTGCGGCGGTTTGTTGCGGCCCTGCGTCTCCACGGTGCAGGTGATTTCGCCCCGGCGGGAGACAATCTTCGCCAGCTCGCCGCGCTTGAGGCCGCGCTTCTTTGCGTCCTCCGGGTGAATGTAGAGCAGCGCATCCGGCACAGCCCGGTACAGCTCAGGCACCCGGCGGGTCATCGAGCCGGAATGCCAGTGCTCCAAGACACGGCCTGTGCAGAGCCAGAGGTCATATTCCGCGTCCGGCATCTCCGGCGGCGGCTCATAGGGCAGGGCGAAGATCACCGCCTTGCCGTCCTTGTGGCCGTAGAACTTCAGGCCTTCGCCTTTTTTCACATACGGATCATAGCCTTCACGAAAACGCCAGAGGGTTTCTTTGCCATCAACCACTGGCCAGCGCAGGCCCCGCGCCTGATGATACATCTCGAATGGCGCGAGATCATGGCCGTGCCCCCGGCCAAACATAGCGTACTCTTCGAACAGGCCCTTTTGCAGATAGAAACCGAAATGCTGCGATTCGTCGTTGTCGTGGCCTTTCTGCAGCTCGCTCAGAGGGAACTTGTTCACTTGGCCGTTGGCGAACAGCACATCAAACAGGGTCTTGCCCTTGTATTCCGGTTTCTTGTCTAACAGCTCCTTCGGCCAGACTTCATCCGTGGTGAAGCGTTTGGAGAACTCGACAAGCTGCCAGAGGTCGCTTTTCGCCTCGCCCTTCGCCTTGACCTGCTGGCGGAGGAACTGCGTCCGCCGTTCGGCGTTGCCCCAAGCGCCTTCCTTCTCCACCCACATCGCCGCAGGCAGAATCAGATCAGCGGCCAAGGCAGTGACAGTCGGATAGACATCCGAGACAATGATGAAGTTGTCCGGGTTGCGGTAGCCAGGATAGCTTTCCTCGTTCAGGTTTGGCCCGGCCTGCATGTTGTTGTTGCACATCACCCAATAGACATTCAGCTTGCCGTCCTTGAGCATTCGGTTCTGCTGAACAATGTGATAGCCGATCTTGTCCGGGATCGTGCCTTCCGGCAGCTTCCAGATTTCCTCGGCGTGATGGCGGTGCTCCGGGTTGGTCACAACCATGTCCGCAGGCAAGCGGTGCGAGAAGGTGCCGACCTCGCGGGCCGTGCCGCAGGCTGAAGGCTGGCCGGTGAGCGAGAAGGGGCTGTTGCCCGGCTCAGAGATCTTGCCAACCAGCAGGTGGATGTTGTAGATCATGTTGTTGACCCACGTGCCCCGCGTGTGCTGATTGAAACCCATAGTCCAGAGGGACATCACTTTGCGTTTGGGATCGGCATACAGCTCTGCCAATGCCTCCAAGTCTTTCTTGGGCACGCCGGACATCTCGTGTGCCTTGTCCACGGTGTATTCGGCGACGAACTTGGCGTAGTCCTCAAAGCTGCAATCAACGGCTTCCGTGGCCTTGGCCGCATTTTTAGCCGCGCTCTCTTTGGGATGAGCAGGCCGCAGACCGTAGCCGATGTCGGTGGTGCCGATCTTGAACTTGACGTGCTGCTTGACGAAGTCCTGATTGACCTTGCCGTTCTGGATGATGTAGTTGGCAATGTAGTTCAGGATGACCAGATCAGAATGCGGCTTGAAGACTACCGGAATGTCAGCCAGATCAAAACTGCGGTGCTGATAGGTGGACATCACCGCCACTTTGACATGATTGGCGGTCAGGCGGCGGCTGGTGACCCGTGACCAGAGGATCGGGTGCATTTCCGCCATGTTCGATCCCCAGAGCACAAAGGCATCCGCATGTTCGATGTCGTCGTAGCAGCCCATCGGTTCGTCTATGCCGAAGGTGCGCATGAAGCCTGCGACCGCCGAGGCCATGCAGTGGCGGGCGTTGGGGTCGAGGTTGTTGGTGCGCAGTCCGGCTTTGATGAACTTCTGGGCAGCATAGCCCTCCCAGATCATCCACTGCCCGGAGCCGCACATGCCGACCGAATCCGGCCCGTTTTTCTTGATGGACTCCTTGAACTTCAGCTCCATGATGTCGAAGGCTTCGTCCCACGACACCGGGGCGAACTCGCCGTTCTTGTCGTATTGGCCGTTCTTCTTGCGCAGCAGGGGCTGGGTCAGGCGGTCCTTGCCGTACATGATCTTGGACAGGAAATAGCCCTTGATGCAGTTCAGGCCCCGGTTGACCGGCGCATCCGGGTCGCCTTGCGTGGCGACAACGCGACCGTCCTTAGTGCCGACCAGCACGCTGCACCCGGTGCCACAGAAGCGGCAGGGGGCCTTGTCCCATTTGATATCGCTGTCGTCATTCTTTTGCGCCAGCACCTCGGCTGCCGGAAGATTCGCACCGATCACCGCCGCCGCAGCTGCCGCCGCGTTGGCCCGGATAAAATCACGCCTGTTCAATTTTTCCATACTGCTCTCCTCCTTTCATGTGTTGCGGCGAATCCTTATTCGTCGCAGTAGTTGTAGATCATTGTCGCGGTCAGCACGCCGGGCAGCAGCTGCACCTGCATGATGGTGTCTGCCGGGGCTGAATCCGGGGTGTCCTCGATGGTGACCACCATCCTGCCGTCATCTTGGGTTGTGTGCACCTCAACGCCGGCCAAGGCCGCCATCTGCCTATGCAGGGCTTCCATGTTCTCCGGGCGGGCGTGAACTACGAAACTGGAAATGTTCATTGCGCATTCACCTGTTCTGAAAATATGAAAGGCTGCCTGCCGGGCAGCCTTTTCCAGCCGCAGATACGGCCGCACATAAGGCAAAGCAGGCCTGCTTTGCGGCATGTTGGGCTGTCTGCAAAACGTTCATAGCCGTCCTTCATTCAGAAAAAAGCACAGCGTCAACCGGGCAGACACTGGCGCAGGCCCCGCAGCCGTTGCATTGGTCAGCCGCAATTGTCGGCAGCTGTCCTTCTGCCAGCGGAAAACGGATTGCGCCGCGCTCGCAGCGGTCGCCGCAGCTGCGGCAGAGCACCCGGCGGCCAAGCAGGCAGTTTTCACTGACGCGGGCGCGGATGCTCCATGCTGTGCTGTCTGGATTGAACTGCAAGGCACCGGTCGGACAGCTTTTGGCGCAGCTGCCGCAGAAGGTGCAGGCATTCTGGCTGAAATCAATGACCGGCAAGCCGTCTTCGTTCAAGGCTAGTATTTGGTTTGGACAAGCAGCAGTGCAGGCACCGCAGCCAGTACAGAGAGAGCGGAAAGAATCGGCAGCAGACGACCAAGGCGGAAAAAGCGGTGTGCGCTGTTCGGCATCCTGCCCTTGTTGCGCAGGCGCGTCTTCAGCAAGGAGCCACTCAAAAAATTTGCTGACGAACAGCGAGGACAAGTTCATCATCAGGCAGATTTTTGTTGGAAAAAATCTGCGAAAAAGCATTTGTCAGTCAAGGCCGAACCAATGGACAGCGGGTCCGCCCGCTCAATTCTGAAGACATCTGCACGCTTTCGTGATACACTTTCTCCCTGTATGCCAAAAATATCCTGCTGTCAAAGAAAAAGTTTCGTCTGCCGCTGCCGCGTCCCGCTGCATGGGACTGCCGCATATACAAATACTATACTCGCATCCGCACGCCTTTTTCCTTGACCTGCATCAAGAAAACGAAAAAATTGTCTTGGGTTATGAAAAGCACCGCTGTGGCGGAATCAATCCTGTTCAAGGGGCTGGCCGAGCCGCTGCTGCGAAGGCTGACGGACATTGCTGTGGAAAAGCGGTTCCGGCGGGGTGAGACGATTTTTATAGAGGGATCGGTGAGCGGAGGTTTTTACGTGGTCGCCGAAGGGCAGGTGAAGGTCTTCAAAATGGCTCCGGACGGCAGGGAGCAGATTCTCTACATCTTGGGGCCGGGCGAGCCGTTCGGCCTGGTGCCAGTCTTTCACGGCCAGCATTTTCCAGCCAGCGCAGTCAGTATGAGTGCCGCTTCCGCGCTGTTCTTTCCCAAGAGGGAGTTTGTCGAGCTGCTGGCCGCGCACCCTGATTTATCCTTGTCGATCATGGCCGCTCTGGCTCGGCGTTTGCGCCGTTTTGCCGCCAAAATCGAAAGCCTTTCTTTGAAGGACGTGCCGGAACGGCTGGCCGCGCATCTCATCTATCTGGCGGAACAGCAGGGCCGCACCGACCACGTGCTGCTCGATATTCCAAAAAAGCAGCTGGCCAATCTGCTTGGTGCCAGTGCGGAAACGCTGTCAAGAATTTTTGCCGAGATGAGCGCGGCAGGACTGATCCGAGTGGACGGACGGCGCATTCACCTGCTCAACCACGGCGAATTGCAGGCGAAAGTTAATAGACCTCTTGCATAACTCTGCGTCGAATGGCTGCGCCAAGCATGTGTTTGATGTAGGGGCGAGAAATCTTTTGCCCCTGCTGCTTGCGCAAGAAGTCTGATGCAGCCCGGCGGCAAGGAGAATGCTTCCGGCCCGCTGCCGCTGTTCCTCGTCACGGTTTTGGTTTGGGAAAACGCATGTTCACCCCTCCTTGCGCCGCTGTGTGTTCTGCATCTGAGCTGCCCGCCCGCATCTGCTGCAATGCCGACATTGCTCCGATATTTTTTAATTTTTTCCCGGCGGAAACGCGTTTAAACCGTCCTGATTTAAACTTGAATCAGGACGGTTCACATTTAAATTGCCCTGATTCACATTGAAACCGAGGCAATTCACACTTAAATCGCTCCGGTTTCAATTGAAATTGGGCCGGTTTCGATTTAAATCAGGCCGATTTCAATTTAAATCGCCTTGATTCAAATTGAAACCGGGACGATTCACATTTAAATCGGAGCAATTTCAATTGAAACCGGAGTGATTCAAGTGTGAATCGGGACGATTTCAATCGAAAACGGGACGGTTTAAGTGTGAATCAGGGCAATTTAAATTGCGTTTGGGACGATTCAAACGGTGAACAGGTCGTTGCGACGGACAATCCAGCCATAATACTCTTCAAACGGTCTTGCCTGAGCCGCAAATGGATCGGGCGAAAGATTTTCATTCACACAGGGCGCACTGACTGGTTCGACTTATGCAAGAGGTCTACTAAGGTGGGAATAAAATGACACGCAAAGCACCAAGC
>NZ_JBLWEP010000062.1:0-11987 GCF_048287355.1 Candidatus Electronema sp. TJ | reverse complement strand
CTTGCAGGAATTGCAGCCAGCCGCCTTCGCGGGCGGCTTTTGTTTTCGCAGCCAGGCGGAACGCTGCGTCATGCGCTGCGGAACCGCTCTGCTCCGGCTGAACGCCCGCAGCGGCAGCCAAGAACGCGTTTGCATCGCCCTGATTCCAATTGGAACCGGGGCGTTTCCGATTGGAACCGGGCCAAAGTCAATTGGAATTGCCCTGATTCCAATTGGAATTGACACGATTCCTGCCGGAATCGGCCCGGTTCCAATTGACTTTGCCCTGATTCCGATTGACTTTGCCTTAATTCCAATTGGAATTGCCCCGATTCCAATCGGAAACGCTCCAATTCCAATTGACTTTGTCCTGATTCCAATCGACATTGACACGATTCCAATTGGAATCAGGGCAAAGCAAGCGTGCTCCGCCGCACTTGCAGCGAGCGTCCTTCCGGCGCAGGCGGCGGGAAAACAGAATAATTCAGCCGAGCTGCTGTGAACGCACGGAGGCAGCCATGCCTGCGGGAAAAGCGGACGCTTCAGGCTGGGCTGAGCAAGAAACTTTTCCGTGAACAGCAGAGGGCACAACTTGGGTTATTTTCAGTTCCTGATTCGCAGGAAAGTTCATGACAGGCTCTAAAGTGTCACCCCGAACAGCTTGCCCACAGCGGCGGTCAGGCTCATGGCCAAGGTGCCCCAGAAACAGACCCGCACAGCCCCGCGCAGTGGCGATGCCCCGCCCGCCATGGCTGCTGTCGCGCCCAGCGTGGCCAGCAGAGTGATTGCCAGACTGGGTATCAGCCAGAGCAAGGCTGATGCCGGAGCCGTTGCTGCTGCTGCCACAGGGAATGCGCCGCCAAGAGTGAAGGCCGCAGCAGACCAGAACGCGGCTTGCAGCGGCTGGGCACTCAGTTCGGCGGTGATGCCGATCTCATCCCGCGCATGGGCCTCCAGCGCGTTGTGGCGCATGAGCTGATGCGCCACCTCTTCCGCCAGCTTCTCGTCCAAGCCGCGTTCCTGATAGATGGCGGTCAGCTCTCTGTGTTCCGCCTCATGGTTGTGAGCCAGCGCGTGGGCTTCCATCTGGAGGTCGGCGCGTTCTGTGTCCTCCTGCGACTTCACCGAAACATACTCGCCTGCGGCCATGGACATGGCCCCGGCGGTCAGTCCGGCAATGCCTGCCAGAAGGATGTGCGCACCGTCTGCGCCTGCGGCGGCCACGCCCACCAGCAGGCTGGCAGTGGAAACAATGCCGTCATTTGCGCCCAGCACCGCAGCACGCAGCCAGCCGGAGCGGTGGATGCGGTGATGTTCAGAGTGGTGTGTG
Source organism: Candidatus Electronema sp. TJ (assembly GCF_048287355.1). Classification (NCBI taxonomy): domain Bacteria; kingdom Pseudomonadati; phylum Thermodesulfobacteriota; class Desulfobulbia; order Desulfobulbales; family Desulfobulbaceae; genus Candidatus Electronema; species Candidatus Electronema sp. TJ. The sequence goes on along the minus strand of NZ_JBLWEP010000062.1, from coordinate 10,678 downwards.
CCGCTCATGTCAATTACTTTCCTGCCTCCGTCTTAGGCTCCTGCATCTTCGCATCGAGCAGATCGGCGAACGGCTCCAAGTTCTTGCCCGCCGCTGACAGAAGCTGATGACGGGCCTGATGGTAGCCTGCCACTGCCTGCGCCAGCCGCCCGTAGGTGGCGGTGAGGTCGCGCTGGGCCTCGTTGAGACGGGTCAGAGAGGCGGCTCCGGCCTCGTACTCGCTCTTGGCCAGCTTGCGGTTCTCCTTGACCAGGTCGACACTCTCCTGCTGGAGGCGCACCTGTCTGCCTGCGGCAGCCAGCAGGGCGGCAGCCTGCCGGATTTCGGCGGCGATGCTGTTGCTCAGGTCAGCTCGGCTGTAGGCAGCCTCGCGCTTGGCCTGCCGGGCCTCCAATGCCGCCGCCTCAACCGCGCCGCCGGAGTAGAGATTCCAGCTCAGACCCAAGGACAGAGACGCGCCAAAGTCCTCGGGCAGCAGTTCCTCCTGACTGAGGACACCGGCCTGTCCCTTGAGCTGGGCCTTGGGCGAACCCTGCGCCTCAGCCGCGTTGATGCCAGCTTCAGCAGCCTTGATCTGCCAAGCCAGCCGCTTCATGTCCGGGCGGCTTTTCAGAGCCTCGCGGATCAGCACCTCAGTGTCGGCAGCCGACTCCTCCTCGGAGGGAACGAAGTCCTGCTCCAAGGCGGCCAGCTCAGGCAGGGCGGCATCCTCAACCGCAAGCAGGGCGGCCAAGCCGTAACGGGCCGCCTCGTACTGCCGCTTTGCGCTGATCAGACTGTTTTTGGCAGCGTTCACCTGCACCCGGATATTCAGCACATCGCCCCAGGAGCCGGCTCCGGCATCGAAGCGGTGTTGCGAATCCTTGAGCTGCTGCTCGTAGAACTCCTGATCAGCCGTCGCAATGTCAATGGAGGTCTTGGCCAGCTGAGCGTTGTAGAACGCGTCAGCCACAGCTGCGACCAGCAGCCGCTGGCTGTTGCGCTTGGCCTCGGCTGTTGCCTTCTCGCCCTGCTCGGCCTGCTCCTGCTGGAACTTGCGGGCATAGCCGTCAAACATCAGCCATGACCCTTGCAGACCGGCGGAGCTGTTCTCGGTGATGTCGCCGTCATTGTTGCTCTGTGCGCCAAAATTGGCGGCTGCGTCAAGGCTTGGCTGCTGGGCCGCGATCACCTGCTTGATTCTCGCCTTGGCCTGCTCAATCCTCGCCTGCGCCGCGCCGATGCCCGGGTTGCCTTGCAACGCCAGCCGCTGTGCGGCCTGCAAATCCATCACCTTGGCTTCAGCGGCAGGAGCGGCGGGCTGACCTGCCGGTGCCTCCTGCTGCTGTGCGGCTGGACTCTGCTGCTTGCTCTCTTCGCCCAATGCCGGGCTGACAGTCAGGCAGACCGTAAGAACGGTCGGCAGAAGGTTGCCTCTCATAGTTTTCTCCTGTGAAAAGTTGTTGATGCGCTGCCGTCTTCACCCGAAAGGGAAGCATACAGCTCCAGCTTCTTTCTGTCGAGCCAGTTTCTGCCTGCGGCAAGATTTTCCTTGCTCCGCTCCAAGAGGAAGTACAGCGTCGGCACCACCACCAGAGTCAGGAAGGTGGCGATAAGCAGGCCGAAGCTGACCACAACAGCCATGGACTGCCAGAACTGGCTGGACTCACTCACCCAGGACATGCTCATCTTGGTGAAGTCGTAGGATGCGCCGGTGATCATCGGCACGAGGCCGAGAATGGTGGTGATGGCCGTGAGAAAGACAGGCCGCAGCCGGGTTGCTCCGGCAAAGACCACCGCCTCTTTGAGGGCGAAGCCCCTTGTCCGCAGGATGTTGGTGTAGTCAATCAGGACGATGGCGTTGTTCACCGCCACGCCTGCCAGTGAGATCACCCCGATGCCGGTCATGATGATGCCGAAAGGCATCTTGTAGAGCATCAGGCCGGAGAAAGCCCCGCCGGTGGCCAGGATGACCGATGTCATAATCAGAAAAGGCTGACTCACCGAGTTGAACTGAGCCACGATAACGAGGAAGATCAGCAGCAGTGCCACCACAAACGCCTTGCTGAGGAAGTCCTCTGACTCCTGCTGCTCCTGGTTCTCTCCCGTGAAGCTGACCTTGTATCCCGGCGGCAGAGGCATCTGCGCCAGCAGCTTCTCAGCCTGCTGCCGCACCACCGGGCCGGGAACCTTGGTCTCATCCACATTGGCCTTGATCGTCACCACGCGCTGGTTGTTGATCCGGGTGATGCTGCCCATTGAGCCGGTGATGTCCACTTTGGCCAAGGTGGAGAGCGGCACGCTGCTTCCTCCTGGCACAGTGATCATCAGCTCGCGGAGCACATCCGCCACCTGCCGGTCCTTGTCCGGCAGCTGCACGGTGATGTCGTAGTCATCGCTGCCGTCGCGGAAGGAGGAGACCGCCAGCCCGTTGTACGCCGCTTTCAGAGCAAAGCCGATGCTTCCCGTGCTCACCCCGAACAGGGCCGCCTTCTGCCGGTCAACCCGCACCCGCACCGAGGGCGTGCCCTCAACGAAGTTGTCGCGGATATCCTCGACGTGCGGCAGCTGGGCCAAGGCTTTCTTGATCTCCTTGGATATCTGCCCCAGGACAGCGAAGTTCTCCCCTGCAATCTCGATGTTCACCGGTGCGCCAGTGGGCGGGCCGTCCGCTTCCAAAGCCACAGTGATCTTGGCACCGGGAATGTCCGCCACCCGCTTTCTGATCTCCTCCACCGTGTCATTGGAGGACTCGAAGCGGTCAGCCAGATCAACAAAGCGCACCCCCACATGGCTGGGCGTGTTCTGCTCAAACTCCGAGCTGCCTGTGCTGGCAGAAACAGCGCGGGTGTAGATGATGCTGACATTCTTCAAGTCGCTTGGCCCGGTGAAGATGCGTCCGTCGGTGTGACGGTGCTCCTTTGAAGACAAGGCTTGCTCATAGGCAGGGGCAGAAGATTTTTCGCCCCTACTGTTTCCCCCCGCCACAGCCACCTCAATCTTCTTCAGGATGCCGTCTATGTAGTTCAGATCCGCCCCTTCCGGGAAGTCCACGTTGACGTAGATGCCCCGTGGATCAGCTGTGGGAAAGAACTCCACCGGCTTGCGCAGGCCGACTGCCAGCAGCCAGCCCTGCACCATCATGACAACCAGCAGGCAGGTGCAGGCGATCAAAGACAAGGGATGACGGAGCGCAAAGCGCAGGAAGGCCGCATAGGTGCGCAGTATGGCCCCCTTGATCTCTATCGGCTTCTCCCAGCCTATGTCAGCCTTGCCTTTGGCAGCCGCCCGCCTAGCTTTCTTGGTGCTCTTCATGAACAGAGAGGCTAAGGCCGGATTGATCACCAAGGCGACAAAGAGGCTGGCGCTCAGGGTGATGATCAGCGTGAGCGGCAGGTACTTCATGAACTCGCCCATGATGCCCGGCCACCACATCATCGGCGCAAAGGCCACCACGGTGGTCAGGGTAGAGCCGATGACCGGCATGGCCACTTCCGAGGTCGCCTTCATCGCCGCCTCTGCCCGGCCAACACCCTGCTCCATGAAGCGGAAGATGTTTTCTATGATGACGATGGCATTGTCCACCAGCATCCCCAAGGCTAAGATCAGGCTGAAGAGGACGACCATGTTCAGCGTGATGCCCAAGGCCAGCAGGATGGTGTAGGTCATGAGCATGGAGAAGGGGATGGCCATGCTGACTATTACTGCATTGCGGAAGCCCATGGTGAAGAAGAGCACTGCCACCACCAGAATCAGGCCGGTGAGGATGTTGTTGTTCAAGTCGGCGACCATATTGTTGATGTCTTTCGACTTGTCCAAGACCTTGGTGATGCTGGTGTCCTTGGGCCAGCCAGGCTGCCGCTTGTCCAAGATGGCATTCACCGCGTCGGCAATGGCGATGATGTTTTCTCCCGACCGCTTCTTCACCACGATGTTGACCGCTTGCAGTCCATTGATGCGGGAACGGCTGCTCTCCTCCTTGAAGCCGTCCGAAACCTTGGCCACATCGCGCAGATAGACTGGCTGCCCTTTGTGCACCGTGACCACTAGGCCGAGCAGCTCCTCAGGGGTGGAGACCTCGCCCGGCACACGTAGCTGAAACTTGCCGTCGCCAAGATGGATGGACCCGCCTGAGGTGTTGCTGTTCTCCCCTTTGACTGCGTCTTGCAGACTGGTGATGTTGATGCCGTAGTAGGCCAGCTTCTCCTGCACCGCCTCAACCCGGATTTCCCGCTCGCGGCCGCCGGTGATCTCCACGTCCAAGACACCTGGCACGCCCTCTATCTCATCCTCCAGATCGTCGCCGATCTGCTTCAGGCAGGTCACCCCGCAGGTGCCGGAAAGGGAGTAGATCAGGATCGGCATCTCCGAGATATTCACCTCAAAGACGCGGGGGTCGTCCTCAAGGTCGGTGGGCAGCTCGCCCTGGGCTTCATCCACCTTGTCCTTGACCTTGCGCAAGGCCAAGTCAATATCCACGCCAGTGCTGAACTCCACGTCAATCAGCGACTCGCCCTCCGAGCTGACCGACTTGAGGTTCTTCAGCCCGTCCAAGCCCTTCAGCTTGTTTTCTATCTTGATGGTGACAGCGGTCTCCACATCCCCCGGCGCAACGCCCCGGTAGGTGGTCGAGACAAAGACATGCGGAATGCTGATGTCCGGCTCGGATTCCCTGGGCAGGGCAAAGTAGCTGTAGACGCCCATGACGAGGATGACAAGGGCCAGCACCATCACGGCGATGCTGTTCTTGACTGCGGTGTCTGAGATATACATGACGGCAGAATGGTTGAAAACAATGATGGTTAGACGCTGGGCGGCATCCTCAAGGGATCCCTGCCGCCAAACAGGAGGGATCCCATCAGCGTGCCTGGAGGGTACCCACTAAAGTGTCTGATGGGTACCCTTCAGATATTCTCAAGGGTACCCATCTGAATGCCTGAAGGGTGCCCATCAGTATTCCTTATACGGATTGCAGAAGGTCAGCGTGCCATTGACAGTAAGGCCGTCCTGCATGTCCTCTGAGAGAAACCAGCGGCAGCCCATGTCCAAGGCGCATTGCACGTGCAGGGAATCGTAAGGGGAAAACTTGTACTTGTCACACAGCTCCTCAGCTCGCAGGATGACAGCCGGAGTGACGACCAGCGGCTGCCATGCCTCCAGCAGACGGATGAACCGCCTTCGCGCCTCCTTGTCAACCTGGCTGGAGAATTTCCGCATCATAGTGTTGCGCCATTCGGCAAGCACCTGAACTGAGATGCGCCCTTTGCCCGTCTGCGAGAACGCCGCGCATAGCTGCGCCGATATCCGCTGCTTGGCTGGCGCGCTGCCGTCGTGCAGATAGACGAAGATGTTGGTGTCCACGTAACAAACATCGTGCAGGATGCTATCGTTCATTCATCTCGTCCCGGCTCAGTTTGTTCTGCGCCCAGTTGAGCGGGAAGGTCGGGGGATTGCTGAAATACTCCGCCGCCTGCCGTTGCAGCGTCTCTTCCCGTGTCTGCCGACGCTGCCTGATCAGCAGTTCAAGGTTGGCCGCGTCGTCGGTGAGCCAGCTGTTGAGCAGCTGAGCCGCAGCCTGCTTCTCCGCTGCTGTCGCAATACGGTACCGCCGGGCCGCCAAGGGATCAATGTGCTCAATCTTCAAGCTGCTCATGGTCTTGCTCCTGTGGAGTTGATGGCGTGGGGGCTGCTGTTTTCAAGGGCACCATGCCGCATAACTGTCTGGAAGACTTCCTCCTCTGAGACAAACTCGTTCTTCCGCCCTTCGGCAATGGCGTTGGCCAAGCCGATTTCCTCCAGAGCCTCTTCCGTCTTGTCATCACTGATTGAAAGTTCCATGCTGGTTATGCTGGTTGAAGGTCATTGGTGAGTTCAATGCCGCATCACAAGCCGGGACAGGCAGTTCAGCCTCATCAGCATAGCATAGGGTGAATCCGTAGCACGCTGCTGCCTCTTCAGCGGCACGGCGGGCGCGCAGCAGGTATTCATGCACAGAGCTGCTCTCCGCAGAGAGCATGGCCTGCACCCGTTCCTTCTCCTTCAGAATCTCAGATTGAATCATGCTTGCTCCTCCTCGCTGAATAGTTCAAGGGGTGTGACGATCTCCGGCGTTGTCAGGCCAAGACGGCCATTGATCACCCGGATGTGCTTCCGCTTGTTGGCATTGGCCAGATGGTTGCAGTTCCACGTGAGAAGATACTGGATGCCGAACCAGCTGGCATAGGCAAGGTGGACTGCATCACCAACCAGAGACCTAGGCATGACCCGGTTGGCGATATAGAATTCAACCACCTGCTCCAGCTCAGGAACAGAGGGCAGTAGCGGGACATGCGACACAAAGGCGACAATCTCCGCTTTGCGCGGATAGTCTCCTTTGTTCAATTCCTGCAACACGGCATCAGAGATAAATATATCGTAGGAGGCGGCCATTTCCGACCACCATCTTTTCGTGACTTCAGAGAAGGCTTGCAGCGATTCCCTCTGGTCAAAGCAGTAGCTTGGAATGGTTGAGTCAAGATAGACTTTTTCTTTCATTGCAGATCATCTCCTAGATGAGCTGTTGGATTGCTGATGGATGAGGACATCCCTTTCTACCCCTAAACTACCAGCCTGCCGCCTATTTTCCCTTATGTTTTCTTGCAGCAGATATTCTCGCAAACAGCTCGTTCAGGTTCACGCCTATCCCAGCTATGTTTGGCTTCAGCTCGAACAGGTTGACGGCGGCCTCATCTGCGGCATCCTTCTCATCAAGCTGGGCTTTGATCATCTTGAGCAATTCCACTATCTGATCTTCCCTGTCCGGCTCAATTGTGCCGAGAAGCTGGCGCACACTGTACACATTGCCTGAACCCTCGGCAATATAGATGTCCGCCTTATTCTCCGCGTATCTGATCAAGGTCTGATAATCCGCGCTGCACGTCGGGTCATCCGGCATCGGGATCCTCTCGCTGACGTTGAGCTTCTCAAAGCTGCTGTTGATCTCCCGCAGCGAGAACCAAAGGAAGCTGAGGTATTCCTTGCGGCGCGGGCCGTTCACCCAGAGATAAATGCGCCGGGCCTCCATATCTGCCTTGATCACCGCCTCGCTGCCGCTATCCTGATCGTGCAGCACCGCACCGGTGCGCCAGCAGAGATCAGGCTTAATCTGCTTATGCCGCTTGACCAAGAAACGGGGCATGACCGACGGCGGCAGAAAGCTGTGATAATGCAGGATGAAGCCCAGCGCGTTCTTGTCGTCAAAGGTGAATTCTGGCTCCGGCACAGGGAGAAGCTGCGGGATGAGCACAGCCTGGCTTTCGACCGGGTAGCACAGCTCGAACTTCTTCATCAGCTCCAGCAGATACACATGCGTGTGCGCTGGGTAGCAATGCCGCTCATCGCCGCGCTGCTTCAGGATGCTGTCTAAGCAGTCCGCGTGCAGCACGCCCTTGCTGTCGGACATCTTTTCGGCGGTGATGATCTTATAGACCGCATTCGTTACCCAGACCGGATCAAGCACGTGCATGGCCTTGAGGATGAAGTCCTTGAAATGCACGGCCACGCCGAGATCATGGAGGAAGTCAACCAGCGTTTCGCGGTTGTCATCACCGGCCAAACCCGCCTCGGCGCACAGCTCGCCGTAGTCCTCGCGGCTGATGTAGGGCTTGCCCATCTGCTCGATGCGCTGCTTGACCGCAAACCAGCTCTGCGGCCAGCGGATGCCGATCATCGGCACCTTGCCCAGCTCGCTGATGAGGCTCTCTTTGAACTCGGCAATGCCCCTGCCGTCAGCGCAGGAGGTACGGAAGAACTGGCGGATGCCTGTGTACTTGCCTTGCAGGAAAGGCCGGTTGAGGTCAAACGAGGGGTTGCTGTCCTGCTTGTTGAGCACAACCAACACGGGCGAGTCCCCGCCAAAACTCTCGATGTGCTGGAGCCAGTATTCCGCCCGCTCGTCCTTGCGGCCATCGAGCACGAGGACGTACAGGCTGCGCTTGGACAGGAAGAACTGGTGCGTGGCGTGCATGATCTCCTGCCCGCCAAAGTCCCAGATATTCACCTTGATGGGCTGGCCGTCCGCCTCCACATCCCAGCCCCGGATGCTGATGCCGTGCGTGGTGTCTTCGTGCTGGTCAAATGCCTCGCCGAGGAGCCGCTTGACTAAGGAGGTCTTGCCTGCCGCACCGTCTCCGACGAGGAGGACTTTTACTTCGTTGAGAGAGGCCACACCTGCTTCGAGGCTGGAGAAATACTGGCGGATGGCTTCGATGCCTTTACGGGCTATCTCTATTGGCGGGGAGGTGAGGGGGTTGCCGCTAAGGTCAAGTGATGTCAGTTTCTTGAGCTGGCATATTTCTGATGGTAGAGTGGTGAGATGGTTATTACTTAGATAAAGTACCGTTAGATTTGTAAGGTTACAGATTTCTAACGGCAGAGTGACGAGATGATTATCATTGAGTTCAAGCCAAGCCAAGTTCGTAACGTGGCAAATTTCTAGTGGTATGGTAGTGAGTTGATTCTTATTTAGAGTGAGTATGGATAGATTCTGTAGCTGGCTAATTTCCCACGGCAGGGTAGTGATACCTTTATTACTAAGATGAAGTGCAACCTCCCCGCGTGCCTTCGCCTTCTCTATCACCTTCAACAGCTCTTCATTCGTCATCGCCTGCGCACCTGCGTTGTTTGTGGGGTAGGGGCGGTTCGCGAACCGCCCTTACGAGAATCATCCTCAAGGGAACCCTGCCGCCAAAGTAGAGGGTACCCATCAGACACACTGGTGGGTACCCTCCAGTTACTCTCAAGGGTACCCTTCAGAATGCCTGATGGGTACCCTCTAACATTCCTGCAAGGCACCCTCCATCATTCCGCCTGCTCTCCCTTGCGCTTGGCGGATGTCATGAATGATGGTGTCCGCGCTGAAGTCCTGCTCATGCGGCCAGGCTATGCCATGATGCGCGGGCCGCACCTGCCGGAAATACGCCTCGTCGCGCAGCTCCTGAAACGCGCGTCCCTGAAGATACGGCTTCACGTCAAACACCCCGGCCACGCCGCTGCTGGTGAGGATGTCAATTGTGTAATCCGCCAGAGGAACCGCCTTGATCACCTTGTCCATGCCGTCCTCCTGCATCGCTATCTGAGCGGGTCAATCCTGAAGATCGGCTCACCGGCAACCGCAAGTTTCCAGTTGGCCAGCAAATCCTCTCTGTGAATCTCAAGCCAAGCCTCCACCAGCTTCATCTTCTGCTTGGGAAGACTGCCCGCAAGAATCCTGCCATCCTCAATCGCGCAGGTGAAGCGTATCCTGCCAATCGTAGGGGCAGACCTGCGTGTCTGCCCTGTGTTGCCTGCCGCATAACCAGGGCGGACACATAGGTCCGCCCCTACGGGAATCATCCTCAAGGGTGCCCTGCCGCCAAAGTAGAGGGTACCCATCAGACACGCTGGTGGGTACCCTCCAGTTACTCTCAAGGGTACCCACCAGAATGCCTGATGGGTACCCACTAACGTTTCTGCAAGGTGCCCAGTTCAATCTTTGGGCCTATCCCATCTGCTAGCCTCAACGCCCGGTCTGCGCCGCTTTTACTCCAAGAGACCGACAGCTCCGCACTGAAAGGAAGCGGGCAAAGTCCAGCACCTGCCGGGCTGCCTCATCAGGCAGGCCAGCGACCAGCGCAGAGGCTTGCTCGGCCAGCGGAATCCACTGCCGCGTTGCTGCCCGCCAGACAAGGATGCACTGGTCTGCATCAAGGGCTGAGAAATCCAGCGTTGCCCCGTGTTCATCGACAAACTCTACCTCGTACACGTCATTGCTGTGGCAATGGACAACCGCGCCCTGCATTCCGGCCCGAAGATGCTTTTCGGGAATGTCCCTGACTATCTCCACTATGTCGCCTATGTCCGGTCTCATTGCATCACCTTCACATAAAGTGTTACCAGATGCGCCTCTCTGCTGCCAGGCGGCACTATCCAGCCTGTCCTGACCACAGCACGACGCTCATCAATTCCCTTGACTGGGATGTCTGCGGTATAACGTGCGCCAAAGCTGTCTTCGCTGTGCGGCGTGATCTCCGCCTGCATAGCTCCCTCGGTAAGCTGACTCAGCAGCGCGGCATGATTTTCCTTGGTAAAGCCAAGCAGCCGCTCAAAGAGAACCGCCTTATGCTTTCCAATCGGCGAGTCGGCATCAAGAGCGTACTGCGTCAGCTTGCGGGGATCAATACGCACGCTCTCGGCAATATCTGCCATCTTCAAGGGGATGTCCTCCTTTGTTTAACAGGATGCAGATCTTCAGCCACGTGGTGCAGGAGCGGTTCGCGAACCGCCCGCACAGGAATCATCCTCAAGGGTGCCCTGCCGCTAAACTGGAGGGTACCCATCAGACACACTGGTGGGTACCCTCCAGATATTCTCAAGGGTACCCATCAGGCATTCTCAAGGGTACCCTTCAGAATGCCTGATGGGTACCCACTAACGTTCCTGCAAGGTGCCCTTGAGTCACACAGCCTTCAAAGGAGATTATGCAGCTCTTCTCTGCTGAGATCGCAATCCCTCAGTATTTGCGCGAGCAGCCCTTTGCCGATGCTCTCATTGCCATGAACCGGCACCACCGTGCAGCGGCCATCATCATGCCGCAGGAAATGGTGGCTGCCTTTGACCCGCACGACTGCGAACCCGACGCGCTCCAAGGCCTTGATCAGTCTGCCGCCTGTGAGGGAAGGGA
>NZ_JBLWEP010000061.1:8211-12059 GCF_048287355.1 Candidatus Electronema sp. TJ | reverse complement strand
CACTGGTGCGGCTGCTGGCATGGAGGGCTGCATCTCTCTGCCGCGCTGCAAGCACGACCCCGCTGAATCCTGTTGACAAACCTGCTGCCGCGCTTTAGTCTCTGCCTGAAGCAGCGTCCTGCTGCCGCCTCCACGCCGCAGCGGGTCAGCAGCTGCGGCCCAGCATCATGCTGCCAGCTGATTTGTCTGAATGAACATCCTCCTCCACATCTGCTGCGGGCCATGCGCCGCATATCCTCTCGATTTCCTCCGGCTGCGGGGCGGGCATGAGGTGACAGGCTGGTTTCACAATCCCAACATCCACCCGTACAAGGAGTTTCAGCGGCGGGTCGCAGCCTTGGAGGACTTCGCCCGGCAGAAGGACTTCCGCGTGGATATCGACCGCAGATACGGCCTGCGTGACTTCCTCCGCCAAACAGTGTTCCACGAGGACCGCGCCGAACGCTGCGGCCTCTGCTACGAAATGCGCCTGCTGCCTGCGGCGCGTCGGGCTGCCGAGCAGGGCTTTGACGCATTCACCAGCACCCTGCTCTATTCCAAACACCAGAATCACGCCCTGCTGCAGCGCATGGGCGAGGCCTTGGCCGCGCAGTTCGGCATCCGGTTCTTCTACCATGACTTCCGCGAAGGCTGGCAGCAGGGGATTGATGCATCCATTGCCATGAATCTCTACCGTCAGCCCTACTGCGGCTGCATCTACAGCGAGCAGGAGCGCTACGACAAAGCCTGCCGTCCGCGCCGCTGACCGCCTTTGCGCATCGGAACAGTGGCGGAGATATGCATCCTGTGGTACGCTGGCTCTGTCGCGCAGAGCCATTGAACAAACCGCCCACATCATGCCAGAGCAGCCCTCGTCCTTTGAACTCCTTGCCCCAGCCGGAAGCTTCCCCGCCTTTGAGGCGGCTTTGGAGGCCGGAGCCGACGCGGTCTATGTCGGCGCGCCAGGCTTCAACGCCCGCGCCCTGAGCCGTGATTTCACCTTGGCGGAGATCGGCTCGATGATTGCGCAGGCGCATGGCCTGCGCAGGAAGCTGTACATCGCCATGAACAGCCTGATGAAGGAGGACGAGCTGCCCGCCGCCTTGGAGCTGCTCTCCTGTCTCGAAGCACTGCGGCCAGACGCGCTGATTGTGCAGGACCTTGGCCTGCTCCAGCTGATCAGGCATCATTTCCCCAGCCTGCCGCTGCACGCCTCCACGCTGCTGTCGGTGCACAACTCAGTCGCGGCGGCGGAACTGACCAAGCTGGGCTGCTCGCGGGTGGTGCTGGCGCGGGAGATGACCTTGGAAGAGATAGCCGCCGTGCGCCGGCAGACTGATGCCGAGTTGGAAGTCTTCGTGCATGGCGCGATGTGCTTCAGCTATTCTGGGCTGTGCCTGTTCTCCAGCCTGCATGGGGGCCGGTCCAGCCTGCGCGGGCACTGCGTGCAGCCTTGCCGCCGCCGCTACAGCTGGCAGAACGGCGGTCAGGGCGGCTATTTCTTTTCTATGAACGATCTCTGCGGCATTGATGTCCTGCCCGCCCTGCGCCAGGCCGGAGTGCGCTGCCTGAAGATCGAAGGCAGGCTGAAGACGGCCCATTACGTGTCTTGCGTCACGGCCGCCTACCGCCTAGCCATCTCCTGCATGGACACGCCGGAGGATATCTGCTGCGACGCGCTCAAATGGGCGCATCAGCTGCTTGACGAGGCCATGGGCCGGAAGCGGTCGAGCGGCTACCTGCTGACTGCCGCGCCTGGCGAGGCGGTCAGTCCTGATCAGCCGGGCAGCAGCGGCCAGCTGCTGGGCCAAGTCGCCAGCTTGGAGCAGGAGCGCGGCCCTTCCGGCAAAAGCAGAATCAGCTTCAGCCTGACCCTGCTGGAGCCGCTCAGCGAAGGCGACCGCCTCCGCCTGCACGACGAGGCCTCAGGCGAGCGGATCAGCTTCACCTTGCGCGGCCTGCTGGTCCAAGGCAAGCCGCAGAAGACCGCGCAGGCAGGGCAGAACGTGCGGATCACCCTGACAGCGGACAGGGCGGCGGCCTTCGGGCGCAGCTTCCAAGGCAGCCTCTTCCGGGTGGATGTGGGCGGGCGCATTGCGGCGGAGCGCAGCGGCAGGCGGAGAAGCAAGGACTTGGCCGGGAAGCAGGTGCTGCCGGACAAAAAGAAGGTGGAGCGGCTGCTGCGGACGCTGGCTTGGAGCGGCGGCGCGGAAGCTCAGTCCCAAGCAAAGCGGTCGTCGCGGAGCCGCTCTGCGCCGGAGCCTGTCTGGTGGGTGCAGCTGTCCAGTCCGTCCGAGCTGCGCGAGCGGCTGCCGGTGCAGGCGCGGCGCATCGTCCTGCCCCTGAACCGCGACAGCCTCCGCCAGCTTGAGCGGCAGGCCAAGGAGCTGCGCCGCTTTCACGAGCAGATCATCTGGCGGCTGCCGCCGGTGCTGCATGAGGCCGACTTAGTCTGGACGCAGGAGCAGCTGCGGCGGCTCTGCGCCGCAGGCTGGCCGCGCTACGCTCTGGGGCATTGCAGCCAGCATGGGCTGTTCTCCCCCTTGCCCAAAGGTGTCGAGCTGTACGGTCAGCACACCTTCAACCTGCTCAACTCCGCCGCCCTGAGCGCGGCTGCGGCTCTGCCAGGCCTGTGCGGCTGCCTTCTTTCCCTTGAAAGCGAGGCTACGAACCTTGCCGCCGCTGTCCGTCACTGCCGCCAGCGCGGCGGCAGGGAGCAGAAGCTTCAGCTCGGCCTTTATGTCTATGGCCGTCCGCCGCTCTTCAGCTCGCGCATGGAGAGCAGGCACTTCCGCCTTGGCGAGCCGCTCCTCAGCCCGAAGCAGGAACGGCTTGCCTTGGAGCGGCAGGACGGCATGACGGTGGCCAAAACAGCCCAGCCCTTCTCGCTCCTGCACCGGCAGCAGGACATCGCCGAGCTGGGGCTGGATTTCCTCCTGCTCGACCTCAGCGCAGGGATCAGGAAAGAGGCCGCGCTGGTCAGCGCATTGCTTGGACAGAGCGGCGGACGACGCGCAGCCAAGCCGCCTGAGGTTATGACAGGCAATTTCAGCCGCAAGCTGCTCTGAGCAGACCTTGCGGCCTGTTGCCGGTGAGGGCCGCAGCCGCCCTTACGGCTCAGGCAGCGGCTTGTACTCCCGGAAGTAGATCTCGGTGAGAGTGAGGAAGGCTGTGACGATCAGCGGGCCGTAGATGATGCCCAGCACGCCGAAGACCGCCATGCCGCCAAGGACAGACAGCAGCACCAGCAGGGTGTGCATCTTGACTTGGCTGCCGACGAAGTTGGTCTTGAACAGGTACTCGACCAGAAAGAAGACAACAGCGAAGAAGATGCAGAGCACTGCCGCCTTGCCCGGAAAGCCGTTGAGGAAGAGCAGGACGGCGGCAGGCATCAGCACAGAGCCGATGCCAATGATGGGCAGGAAGGCGAAGATGCCCATCACCCCGCCCCAGAGCACCGGCGAGCCGATGTCCAGCAGGGCGAAGAGCACGCCGCCAGCCACGCCCTGAATCGCGCCGCTGATGCCGTTGCCAATCAGAATAACCCCGGCAATCTCTTGAAACTTGTTCAGCAGCAGCGTGTTCTGCTCGTCCGTGAGCGGCGAGAGCCGGATGAGGAAGCGGATCAGCTCGTCCATCTCCATCAGCAGGAAATAGATAATCAGAATGAGAAAGGCAAACTGGGCAACAAAGCTCATGATGTTGGCCGCCCAAGCCGAGGCCTTGCCATAGATGAACAGCCCGGCGTTCTTGCTCAGATCGGCCAGCAGGTTGGTCAGGTCTGCGGGCTGGAAGTTGATGCCCATGTCCAGCAGCATCTTCTGCGCCTCGGCAATCCATACGCTGTTCTGGATAGCCTGCTGAATCTT